>JAOTSI010000198.1 GCA_029865005.1 Desulfobulbaceae bacterium | reverse complement strand
CGCTTGAATACATTAAACTTCCATGGGACGAGAGTCCCACTGCCAGGCGTAGTAAAACAGAGCCCGTGGTTACAGTCCCCTCCGGGTATTCTACGGACTGGATCTTGAAAATCGAATCGGAATCACCGATACGGACAAATACTGGACTTGTTAATTCGGCTTGAGAATTAAACCATTCAATCATCTCACGCCAAGGCCGCAAATCGTATTCAACTGTATATGAAAACACCAAGGTAGCCCAAGCAGATAATAACAAGAAATGACAAGGCGGAATTCCAATCCTTTTGGAAATCAGGAAACAAAACAAAACCGACTATACAAAAAATATATAAAATCAGATGGCTGATTGCTTCGTCAGGAGCGTTACGAGAGGCCGGAGCAGTAGTATTTTCTCATTCTTTTTTAGTAGAAAGGTCTTGGGTCTCCGGCCTGCAAGGGCCTATGAGTTAGCCGTTATTGCCTTCCTTATAAACAACATAATTTTCTGCATGAAAAAAAGGCACACTTGTTTCTTCCCAACGTTGTCCACAAACCGCACATGTGTATTTTCTCATAAGATTAGAATTGGTCGTATCTAAATCTTCTTGAAGGATATTCGTGAGGTCTTCTATGTCTTCTACTTCCATGAACCATAAATTGATGGTTTTATCAAGCACCAGGGGGAGTCTTTTGGTGTGGATGCACCATTCTGCTTCAAGGTAACAACTTGAAATAAAAAATATTTTAGTCGATTAGCGGTTAACTACCATTTTGAAATCAGAAACTTTTGCCGTACTGTACTAGCGGTCGCGTGGTAGGAATATCATCTCATCAGGGTACAGATAGTGGCCAGGATAGTTGCCGTGTCCATGAATCACTTTCCGCCAATCCGGTCCCGCCTGTTTCCATTCCTCGTGATATAAGCTGCATTTGCCGCTAACCTCTCGACCTTCCGGATCTTTAAAAACAAAATCGACCCAGTGAGAAGAACCGTCGCTATCGGAGTCCCAGTCCTTATTCACGTAGCGACATACGGCGCTGAAACCGCTTGATGCGATCGTGTAATGTTGGCGCATCTGCCTGATCAAAAAATATAATATCAAACTGAAGGCGAACGTGAAACCGAGCTGAACCAATACTCCACGCATTTTATCGATAAAAAATGAAAAGATGGAATAGGGAAACCAAACCCAGGCCATCGTGGAAAATCTATGCCAGATCTCTGCCGTAATGGCGACCGGCCCCGGACTCAATGCAAGTGTTTTGCCGTCAAGAGCCGCAGGTGCGATTCTCGGGTCAAGAAGAATGTCGGCACTACCGTCATCCTGTTTCGGTAAATTACCAAGTCCAAATTCCAGTGATTTTGCCGCCTCGGCCAACCATTGTGCTTCGCGTCCACTGGAAACCAATGCCGGATCGATTAGAAGATAACAATCACCATGCAGATACCAAAAGGTAGGCATCCATGCCGCACTTATTCTTAAAAATGATCTCGTAAGATCCGTGGCGGTTAAAACTTCATCAGCATCTCCCTTTCCTGCAACAAAGAGCTTGATCCGATTAAACCCTCTCTTTTGTCGCCAACCCCGGCCTCGACGCGGAAACAATTCCGGGGACGAACGTTTTGCAAGGCCGCCGTTTGCCGTAATTACCAGATTTACCGGATATTGACTTTTTGAACGCCAGGTGCAAACCAGCCGGCCTTCAAGTCCCGATTCCTGATAAAGCCAAAGCGGATTCTCTCCAGCAAGCAGACGGGCACTCCACCGTGCACGAGTTAACCTCTGCTCGTGAACTCGTAATTCCACCGGCGGGCATTGCTTCGGAAGCTCGTGAACCAGCATTCCGCCACTCCTTAAATCATCTAAAAGATGCTCGCCTGCTTGTCGCCTGTTCTTGAGAATAACCGTATATAAAACAAGTGCCGGTATAATCAACAATAACAGGTTAAGCGTCACTAACAGCCAGGAAATCAACTCATTATTTTCCATTGCTTATAATAATTTGATAAACTTGTAGCGCTAAGGGATGGCTGGGCCCGAGCTGAACCGCTTGGGTGGCAATGGGCAGAGCTTCTTGGTATCTTCCGAGCTTGGCCAGAGTGAGCGCGTGGTTGGCGGCATGCATTGGGTCGCGTGGTGCGAGGCGGCGACCTTCGATAAAAACGGGAAGGGCTTCTTCCAATCTTCCCAGTTCGGCCAAGGCGCGACCTTTGTTGCCCCATCCTTGCGGCAAGTTGGGACTGAGCAGGGTTGCCCGTTCTGCACATTCCAGGGCCTGCTCGTGCTGATTGAGGTCTGATAGGGCATTGGCACGGTTGCTCCAGGTTGGTGCATGTTCTGGAAAGAGTTTGGTGGCCTTGGCCAACGCTTCCGCAGCGTTCCGGCTTTGTCCGAGCTGGGCGAGACACATGGATAACATGTTCCAGGCCATTATTTGCCGAGCATCGATATTAAGTGAATATTTAAAAGATTTAGTGGCCTTGTCCAGTAGTCCCAAGTTGTACTGCACACAGCCCCGCTCATAGGCCGCGGCAGCGGAATTTGGCGAGTTTGTAAGAATTTTATCGAAACACTTCAGTGCATCTTCACGTCGTCCCGCACGTGCCAAATCTTGGCCTTTTCGTAATTCCGCAGCCGTCTGGGGATCATCCATTTGGTTTTGCCTGAGGTTCCCCTCCAACTTTTGCACATGGGGGCCGAGTTTGCCGAGAATGACAGGTGAAGCGGAGGGCGAAGCGAGATAACGGCGGTAGGAATTGAGAGCTTGCTCGGGTTGGCCGAGATGTTCTTCCACTTCACCGAGCATGGCCCAACAGTCGATACGTTCCGCATCTATTGCCAGCACGTGGCGATAACCGTCATGCGCCTCTTTCAGTCTGCCAAGCTGAGCAAGTGTACTGGCCTGATGGATGAGTACGGATGGTTCGTCGGGAGAAAGGCGAAGGGCTTCGGAAAAAGCAACCAGAGCTTCTTCCCCTCGCTTGGCGCGGGCCAGGGCGGTGCCTTTGTGGTCCCATGGTAAATGGTTGTTCGGGGCGGTGCGGGTGGCTTGCTCAAATGATGCCAGCGCTGCGTCGAGACGCCCCAGCATGCTAAGCCCAACGCCTTTCTCAAGTATGGCTTCAAGGCAGGATGGATCGATGGCCAGGGCTTGGTCGTAAAGGGCCACTGCTTGTTCAATCCTGCCGCCGGAAGCAGTTTTGCCCGCCGCATCCAGTATCTGTTTGAGGTCTGGTTGCGGTTCACTGATGTGGACGGAAAGAGTGGCACCGTTTGAAGTAGGAGCTACCGCGTTGAGTAAGGACTGGGCCTGTTGCCCTTTACCTGCCAGTGTCAAGGCCATGCCCGCCATTTGTAAGAGGCCGGGGTCATTGTTGAGTTCCGCAGCTCGTTGTAAACATACGGCAGCCTCGCTGAGGAGCGGTTCCGGGTCGGTTGTGCCCCCGGCGTAATTACGTGCGGTGATGGCCTGCTCTCCCAGACGAAATAATGAGTTGCCCTTGATGGCCAGGGCTTCGCCGTTGTTGGGATGATTGCGCAGAATGGCTTCCGCGCATTCAAGAGCCCGGTCATAGTGCTTCATGGCAACGCGGTTCAAACCACATTCCACGGCCCAACCGGTATTGGCCGGTTCTTTGCGCAAGGCTTGCGTGTAACACAGATCAGCCCCGTCCAAGTCTTTTTCCACTTCCAGGCCATGGGCTCGTTCAAGCCACTGTCCTCCGTCCCACCGGGCTCCCGCCTCCAGGAGTCCGGCCATCTTTTGGGCCTTGGGCAACCGACGTTTGCGTATGTCGTCGACAAAGCCTGGCGGCTCGCCGATTTCCAGAAAACATTGCCACGCTTCGAGCACGGTCGGCCACTCTTCAAGTCGTTCGGTGGCCAGTCCCAATTCATGCCATGCCGGGCCCAAGCCCGGATCAAGTGTTACTGCATTGCGTAGAGCCTTGGCGGCAGGTACGAAACGTTCCAGGAATCTAAAAGCGCGACCACGCTGCAGCCAAGCCGTGGCCAGTTTGGGCGCTTTTTTACATAACCATTCGGATGCAGCCAGCCCTTCTTTGTAGCGACCCAGGTCAATCAAGGCTCCGGCTTGTCCTGCTAATGCATCGGGATTATCGGGGTGATATTTCAGGGCACCACGCCATGCCTGCAAAATATCCTCCTTGCCAGGCTTGTAAAGGGTGTTGCGGGCTACGCCGAGCAATGCCCCGAGATGATCAATCCGGTCGGCAAGGATTTGCCGGTAATTCTGCAGAGCTCCTCCCCGGTCCTTCGCCGTCTCGGCGGTCTTTGCCTTGCGCATTAATGAACTGATTTTTGGGCCCTGTGCCTTTTCCTGCTTTGCCTCGACCCGGATATGGTTGCGAGTGGAGACAATGTTTTTATCTTTAGGCTTGAGTGCAGCAAACACTTCCCATAAAGGCAGGCTGTCCAGATAATACAGTCCCCGAGCTAACTCCTGCGCCCGCTTCAGAGCGGCCGGGAAATGGTTCGGGTACTGTTTAAGCATACTCAGATAAAAATTGGCGACTTCGCGAAGACTCTTGTTCAGGCGCATCATCGCGATACCTTGATTGATCCAGGCAAGCGATAGATTGGGATCTAAACGTACCGCCTGTGCGTAGCATTGAAGCCCTTCCGCTGCCTGACCTTGACGAACGAGCACTGTGCCGCGGTTATTCCAGGCAATGGCCGAGTCGGGCTTGAGTTCAAGCACCTTGGCGTAACATACCAGGGCCAGATCATCGCGACCGAGTCGTTCCATAACCCGACCACGATCAGCCCAGGCGTCAACGAACTCGGGATTGAGCTCAATGGCTTTATCATAACAAGGCACGGCCTCCTGTGGACGATTTAGTTCATCCAGGGTGTCGGCTTTGTGATACCATCCCATCGGGTCGCCGGGGTCGAGACCGAGGGCTCTGTCCAAGGCAATGAGCGCATCGTGATGATTTTTTAAATTGGAGAGAATGATTCCCTTGACGAGGTAGAGCTTAGGGGTGCGGGGCTCTGCGGCGATGGCGTTCTCCAGGACTTGCAAGGCCTGCTCCGTTACACCGCTTTCAAATAGATCAAGGGCCTGATCCATTGCGGCATCGGCTGCCGGGGAAGGCGGCTGGGGCGGGGATGGCGGAGTGCGCATCTGGTCGATTTTTGCCTTCATCGTGGCGAGTAATTCTTCGCCTTGTAACCCTTGAGGGGGCGTAAAGATCTCGACGTTGGGGCCGAGTTTACTGCCCGGCGGTTTCGATAAAGGGGACTCACTTGCACGCGGGGTGCCGCAAAACATACAACGCGCCTGATGCGGTCCTATGGTACGCCGGCATTTTTGACAAACGATTTCTTCACCGATTATTTTGCCGCAGTACATGCAGGTACGGTGATCAGCGTTGGTCATGCGACCGCATTGAGGACATTTGATTTGCATTATTCGTGTGTTGGTAATGGGATTGAGGATACTCTCTTTTTAACCTTCCGCCTGAAGGTCGTCAATCAGCTATCCAGTTTTTTACTGTTAATAGTACAGAGAGCTCTGTTGATTGGCAAGAGCTGCGAGCAATTTTCTCTGGAATATAAAGTGAAAAATGATCCCGTTTTGCTTTTTCAAGGCTAAGAAGTTGTCACCCGATTGATGCCTAACCCTGCCAGGGCGGGGTTCACTTCCACTAAAAAATATGATTTATTCATGTCGCTCAATATGTCTAGTGTGCTGCAAGGGCATTCTTCGGGACAGGAACCCTGGAGACTGAAAAATGTGTCAAGGAGCAATTGCTGAAAATCCTCCACGGTCAGGCCAAACAGGTGGCTGCTACGATGAGACGGATGGGAAAAAATAGCGAACTCTCACAAAGGGGCCGGAATACGGTTACTAACCGCTTAAATTATTTAGTAAAGTATAAAAAGTTCCTGCGATACGATATTTACTAAAGTTAGCCCCCTTCCATTCAGCAACTTTACCTGTTAATACCGGTACCTTCAAAACAAAAATACCATAAAGCAGCGACGTTCAGTTGGAAATTCTTTTATCCGCCTGGGCTTACGGTGACGGTCTTATTGGTGTCCGCCGATAATTGAAGGCATAAACATCGACCATGGAAATGGGGCGGGAATTGGTGTTGAAAATATTGAAGTATCCTTGGAAAGGTAATCAATTGCGGTTGCGGTGATAAATCGGCCTTGAACATCTCCTGTCCATGAAAAATTTCCTGATGTGTCCGTTCCAACCGTCCCTTCAAAAAAACGTCCTTCATCTTTAGAATCAGAAAAAATTTCAACATTGCATGTTGAACAAGCCGTACCAGAAATAGTATGCCCCACTCTGGAAATAACCGGGGGCATGATTGATTGGTTAGCACCATTTAAAAGTTTAATACCTTCACCGCCATTATTATAAATAGAATTTACCGTCATTTTATTGGCGATTGCAGAGGAGCCGTCAATTCTAATACCGTCAAAACTAGGGGAAGATGGACTATTATATCCAATTTTGTTTTGCCAGATATATGTATTATTGCTTTGCAATATATAAATTCCATTTTGAGTATTGCCCCAATTATGGGTGCCATCGGTACCTATCCTATTATCGTACACCCAATTATTATTACTACTAGAAATCATAATTCCGTTTAATGTACTAGACAAGATGGTATTACCAGCACCAGGGAAGCCAATTTGGTTATCATAGGCACCCTGATAAACAGCTATCCCGTTATATCCATTGGCTGCAGGCCAGTTAAAACCCACCCGCGCACCAATTATATTATTTCTTATCTTATTTTTGGTAGTTGTATTGCCTATGAGTTCAATACCATTCTTGCTGTTTCCACCTATCCAGTTAGCCTTTGCAGCTGTATTCCCCCCGATGACATTATCATGTGCACCGTTAGCCATTGAAATGCCAGAGAAAAGGTTTCCAGATTCGAGCCCTCCCACAGTTAGGCCGATCAGATTTGCGGAAATGGTGACAGAAGATGAGCCGTCCAATAAAATACCATTCTCCGTATTGGAGATAATAGTATTATACAATGAATATATGGATATATCGCCGCCACCTATAACCCCAGTTGCAGTCGAACCACAATGAATTCCATGAAGTCCATTACTGTTTATGGTGTTACTGTGAATATTAAGGCTCGTCCCAAGGGCATATATCCCACTACCATTATTGTATCTTATAGTGTTGCCCCTTATAATATTTCCACTATTGTTACTGGAAATATTAATCCCGTGACTCTGATTCCCCTGACCAAAATTATGACCTATTGCATTATTATGAATGTCATTATTATTTGCGTTGTATGCTAACCAAATACCATAATGGTTATTGCTTCCTATGGTATTTTGAGAGATATCATTTGAACCATATTCAATTACAATACCGACATAATTAGGCAATGAGCTAGTTGTATTGATATCTAACCCGATAATATTCTGGTCGACGACATTCCCACTACCTGAAAGGTAGATACCATATGTGCTTTGTCCAACAATCAGATTGTTAATTATTTGGTTATTAGCACTGGAGGCATTATATAAATAAACTCCATGGGTCCCATCATATTGACTGGAACCAGCCACACTCGTGCCTTGTTCTGTACCGAAATAATTACCGGAGACAATATTATTATTGCTATCGGAAATATAAACTCCTTTCCCGGTTAGTACAAAAACATTGCGATATTTATACACATCAGAGCCAATTACATTTCCGCTGCCGGAGGATATAGCCAAACCGGTGGGTCTATAGGTACTATCACCCACAAAACGAAGGCCATAAATATGATTACTACTTGAATCAATAGTGAGAATGGTACCTGCTGGCCCGCAGGAAAATGGGTGTACCAAACTTACCCCTGGTGTTCCATATGCTAAACCACCATTCCATTGAGCATGTGCATCAATTGTCGTATTCCCTCCAGTAAGAAGAGGAAGGGAACAATCAGTAATAGAAAGTTGTGAGCTAAAATTAATTGTTGAACCTGGTGCTGCATTTGCTTCTTCAATGGCTGCATGGAGAGTACAAACATTATTTCCGCTGCCAGTTTCACAGGTCCCATCTATTGTCGCA
>JAOTSI010000197.1 GCA_029865005.1 Desulfobulbaceae bacterium | reverse complement strand
TTGTCGTTGCTCATGATTCCAGCCGATAAAATTATCACGCGGGGCGCATTGCCAGGCACTTGCGCCATAGCCCAGCAAGGCTACAAGACTTTGGCCGGCATAGACAAAATAGCGCAATTGAGCCCCGGGGAGCGGCGTGTAGCCGAGATAATGATATCTGTGAATATATTCATTCCACAGCTTGGAGTCATTTTTCGTGCTTATCTGCGAAAAACGCAAGGGAGCTAAAGCGTGCACGGGCGATGCAACAGGTTCTCCCGGTTCACTCGCGTCCGTGAGGCGAATGTTAATTTGGGGACGTTTTCGCCGGGGTGGCGGCAGCTCTATCTGGCCGTCGTCATGCATGCGCAGCATGGCGACCCGACAGGACATTTCCTTCAGTCCTCCATCGATTTTGTACCATTGCAAAAGTTGGCAGGTTATTTTTGAAAGTTTTGCGCGGGAGCGGGAAGGATCCTCGGCGATCAACTTGCGGATGAGTTCCAGCTCTTCGGTGCTGAAGTCCCGGCCGGAATAACGCATTAAGATATATCGTTGGGCGGTGGCATGGGAAGGCTGAACTTTCGTTTGAACTCCTCGTCCATGCTCCAGGGGATAAAGTTAGATAGATCTTCCGGGGGCGTGCCGCCGTTCTCAGCACAAGCGGTAAGAAAGCATGTCAGCCAGTGGTGCGGATTGATACCCCAGAGTTTGATTGTTTGCAGCAAGGTGAACATCATTGCCGCCAGGGTCGAGCTCCACTCGCTTCCTGAGCCGTAATAATTTTTTCGTCCTACCACCGGGTTACGTATGCTGTTTTCGCCGTTATTATTATCCATCGGTGTTTGCGGATGGTCGACAAACACCGTTAAGCCGTTCCAGTGCTCTTTCAGGCTGGTTAAAACCTTTTTGCGCGGAGCGGATGGCTTTTCTTGTCGTAGGTATTCATCGCGGCGAGTCTCCATATCCGTCAAGGCCGCTTGCAGCTCAGCGTGATGTTCGAGAAAAACGCTGGACTGGTTGTTCAGGTTACGTTTTTTATCCCAAACGGCTACCCGTTTTTTGTTGATATGATAGAGGTTGCCGATATCGTCAACCCAAGAAAGCATCCACTCCTCCTCATCGGGATGTGAGGTGGCGGCATCAAGGAAATCGCGCCGGACGTGAGCCCAACAAAAGGCCAGTGTGATAATATCAATTTGTTTTGCTAGGCATTTGTAAGCGCTATAGCGGTCGCAGACCAGGATGATCATCTGCTCATCGCGTCGTTGGGTCAACTTGCCAAAGTGCTCAAGGGGCACCTTGGTCGCCCGGCTATCAGCGATCCTGTAGTAGACCACGGACTCCGACCGGAAGACCCAGAGATACCAGCGATAACCAACTTTGCCCTCCACTACTTCGAACACCATCCAGCGCGTTTCATCGGCGTGGAATAGCAATTGGGTCATCTGTTTTTCGTGAAACGCTTCGATAAGCGGTTCAAAAAGAGGGGAGAGCCGTTTTAGACCACCGGTAATGCTTCCCTGACTGATGGGCAACCCCAGCGTTTCCAGGGACTGAAGCAATTGATTGGTGGGTTGAGAATAGAGATATTTTTGCAGCAAGATTTCCGTCCATACCGATACACCGTAGGGATTTCTCGGAAGAGGTCGGGGGGCGGGAGGTGCGGTAATAACACCTGGGTTGCTGCGGCATTGGCAGCCGGGAGTATAGCGCTTGCGTTGGACGCGACGGATATGAGCCTTGATCTGGATTTCCACGATTTCAGAATCCTCTGTTCCGGGGAAAGGCTTGTAGGCAAGCCCACAGGTGGAACAACATTTCTCAGATTCCGTAAGATCAATCTCTTCATTTTGGATTGGCAGATGGGGCCGCAAGGTGCGACCATGGCTCTTGGAACCTGTTTGTTGGCCACGGGGACGAATACCTTTTTTGTCGATGAGGGATTTTTTCTTTTTGCCGCCAGACTTTTTTTCGCTTTTCTTGCTAAATATCCTTTTGCGCAGATCCCGTACTTGAGCCATTGATAGATCGAGTTTTTCTTTGAGAGACTTTTCACGTCCCACCGCGCGCCCATGCTGACTCTTCCAGTACGCCGCTTCTCGCTTGAGCCGCGTGTACTCCTCCTCGGAGAGGCATACATTTTTTTGAGGCGTCGGCGTTTCGACCTGAAGCGAGTCCTCAACGATCAAAAAACAGGGGGATGGGGATATGTCTTGCGAGAGAGAGCCGTTCATGCTTGACGGTATACACGATTTCAAACACTGTGTCCCGAATTTTTTAATTCATTAGCATGGGATATGGGGTAGCCGAATATTTACTTTGGTCGACACCTTAATGTCAGGTTTTGCAATGTTTTCCTTAAAAGTTCGATCCCTTTTGGCATTTGATGAGTGCAGAATCAACTCACCTCATAGCTTAAAAGCAATTTACGGTATTAATCATATACCATGTGACACTTCCATCCGCGAAATACTGGATGGCATGGATCCTGTCAATATCCGACCTGCTTTCACAAGTGCATTTGCTCAACTTCAACGAGGTAAGGCCCTGGAGCGTTTTGAATACATGGACAATAGTTATCTTATATGTTTTGACGGAACCGGAATTTTTTCTTCAAATAAGTTAACTTCGCCATCTTGCATGGAAAAACAAGCAAGCGCTGGTGGTACAACCTTATATATGCACATGGTTGGAGCAGCTATCGTTTCCCCTTATTTCAAAGAAATAATACCTCTTTGTCCCGAGATTATAAAAAAACAAGACGAAGAGAGGAAAAATGATTGCGAACGTAACGCAATTAAACGTCTTTTAAAAAAGCTGCGTAAAGAGCACCCCCATATTAAGCTCATTGCTAATGAGGATTCTCTCGCCTCAAACGCACCTCATATTAGAGATTTGAAAGATAATAATGTTCATTTTATTCTTGGAATTAAGCAAGGGGATCATAAATTCCTTTTTAATCGTGTTGAAAAAGCCGCCAGTTGTGGCGAGACCAACGAATTTATCCTTCAAGATGATAGTAATAAGGATATAATGCATTATTTCAAGATAATAAACAATGTGCCCCTTAATAAATCAAATCAAGATTTATTGGTTAATTTCATGGAATATCATGAAGAAAATCTTGCCACTGGTGAAGTTCAATATTTTTGCTGGATAACAGATTTTGAGATAACCAATGAAAACGCCATGAAAATAATGCGCGGTGGTAGAGCACGTTGGAAAATCGAGAACGAAAATTTCAACACACTCAAAAATCAAGGATATCACTTAGGTCACAATTATGGTCTTGGCAAAAAGCACCTCAGCGAAGTTTTCGTTTTATTAATAATATTTGCATTTCTGATTGACCAGATACAGCAAATTTGCTGCCCATTATTTAAGGCTGTAAGGAAAAAATTTAAGAGCAAGATATTCTTTTGGGAAGAATTACGATCATTATTTAAACGTGTTAAAGCTGAAAGCATGGAGATTGTCTATCGGACAATTTTGAAGAATATTCAACTGTCCATTTCTGCAGAAATTATAGAGTAAATTATACTTTAGCATATCTCTATAGGTCCCTTATTTTTAAAAAAAAATTTCAGGGCGGATGGATTTTTGCGTCCAAAAAAAGCTTCTAATGGCAATGTTTACGTAAGATTGCACCTTGTTGATAGATTACTTCTAACTTGGCCATCAAATTTACCTCAGCCTCTTCAAAATAAAACATTTTGGGACGTATCGTGGGATTCAACGGGAATTGCTGAACTGGAAATTAATCGGCGAAACTGTTGGTCGGGGGAAATATGGTGTCGTGAAAGGTGATTGTCTAGTTAAATCTGTCTGGATCTATTCTCTTACTGATCGTTTTTAGGAGAGACTTCATGGGTAAGAAGAACTCTGCGACAACGGCAACGAAAATTTCTCTTGATGATTTGCGCGAAGTTCCATGAGAAATATTTCTTGAAACCATCGAGAATCTCCTCAAAGAGAATAATCGTCTCGCCAAACAGATTGAAAAATTGAACGCCAAAACCAAGAAGAAGTCCACTAATTCCAGCCCAAGTTCGTGAAAACAGCTAGTAACATGCCATATGCCATTCTTTATGGCACTACTTCTATTGTTTTTCTTTGCGTATGGAAAGTTTTTTGTCTGTAAAAAAAGTCGATAGTAACACTTTTGATAATTTTATCCTATAAATTTAACCTATTAAGTTGATTTTGTAATCGTTATCCTGTAGTGTGAAAGGGTGACGATAACATCACTAAATGATGTAATTAATGAAAGATGTAGTGCCATAATGAACAGGAGTTAACACGTAACTGCTTGTTTTCGCGGTGCTTTGTGTTTTGAACTTACGAACTTGGGCCAGCAAACCGTCGTCTACCGATAATCCATACAGAAACAAAGCAAGCAAGAAAGACCAGGATAACGGTTAGAAAAAGAAGCCAGGCGGACAACCCGGACACAAGGGGTATCGTCAAAAAAATTCTCAAGCCCACCAATACTCAAGGCTGCAAGCCTAAACAATGCAGTTGCGGATGTACCGATTTCCAGAACACAAAACAGTTTTACACACACTAACAGCTTGAATTGCCGAAAATAGACCTTGATATTAAGCATTTTATTTTGCACAAGGGTACATGTCCCAATTGCGGGCAGCTTAACAAAGGCATAGTTTCCCGTGAGCATCTTACAGGATATGGCCCACGGCTATCCGTTGTTATAGCAGAGCTCGCAGGCTCAATGGGCGACAGCCGCTCAACTGTTCAACAGGTTTGCTCCTCAGTCTTGGATTTCTCTATTAGTCGCCGCGCAATCCAGAAAGTCATTGACCGTGTTTCTGCCGCCATCAACCCTCATTATGAGGCAATTAGAGAGCAGGCCAGAACCGCAGTAATTAACCATGTTGACGAAACCTCTTGGCGCAACAACCGGTTGCTGTGTTGGCTTTGGGTACTTACCAATTCCACCGTTGCGTTTTTCATGATTCACCGTAACCGTTCCGGAGAGGCTTTCAAGCAACTCGTTAAGGAATGGAAGGGCATTCTAATCAGCGACGGATACAAAATATATCAATCCTGGGGGGTGCAATATAGAAAAGTACACAACTGATCAAAGTCAAAAATCACTGAACTCAACTCAATTATTTGTATAATATGAAAGGATATGAACTGGCCGTTAAAAATACAAGGGCGCTTTGTGACAGAAGCGGAGTTGAACGAGATACGAATGCTTCTTCGCAATCATCCATTATGGAACAGGTCGCGTTTGTCCCGTGAACTTTGCACACGTTGGAAATGGCGACGCCCTGACGGCCAACTTAAAGACATGGCCTGCCGCGAATTTCTTCGCAAACTTGAGTCTCTTTCCCTGATAAAACTCCCTCCACGTCAATGTCCAGGGCCTGGTCGCACTCCAACAATTGAACCTGTCGAGGTTGACCGAAGTCAAATATCATGCTTGCTATCAGATATCAAGAACTGTAAAGGTTGTAAACGCAAGGAGTTGTCCAAACTAAGAGAAAGCTTTCAATTATCTCGTTAAGGAGTATCACTATCTCAGCTATGGACGGCCCGTAGGGCAGAATATGAAATATCCTGGTTGTTTCGGATTTAGGATAGAGGACGCCTTGACATTACCAACCACTTAATTATTATGAAAAGTTAGATAACCACTTCGTAACTACCATAGCCGTTGGATGGAGGGATAAATGGCCAAAGCGTCCCCAAGAGTTAATCGTACAATATGTGTCCATTTTTGCAAGGATACATATGCGAAAGACGTTGAGAATGATAAAATATTTCGTCATAATATCAATAATATTCTGGCAATCCATCCAGAGCTGTTCGTACCCAGTATTCATAATGGGTACCGGATGAAGGATCGCTATTTTTCCAAAAAACTTCGCATCTGGATTCGCCGTATCAAAATTGGATCAAAAAGCTATACTATACGTCCTTCATTCGTGATGCCCTATCTAACGGCTTTTACAGATGATGTAAAGAAGGCGTTCTTTTTACGAAAATTCGATGTTCCTTCGTGGGCACTTGCTCATATTTTTGGGAAAAATTCAGTGTATTGGTACAGAATGGAAAGTCATTTGGGAAAATTTAGCGTTGTCGGCACAACTATCAATGAACCATCTAATATCCCTTTGCATCTTAGTGCTGATGAAAAACATACCAGAAAATTAGGCGAGAAATGCTATATCTCCACAACCGTTGGTAACGGATGCATACTAGGTGTAGCCGTTAGTGAAAATGCCGGCAACGAAGTATAATGGACCCCAATATCTGAACCACTAGCTAAGCTACATTTCATCGACTAAACTTTCGGCGGAAAGGAGGTCGAATATGAGAAAAACTTACACGTCAAAGTACAAGGCAAAAGTTGCCGTTGAAGCAATAAAAGAAGATCAGACAATGGCAGAGCTTTCGTCAAACTTAGGGGTCCATCGTGCCCAAATCCAACGGTGGAAAAAAGAAGCGCTGGATGGAATTCCAACTTTATTTGGTAAAGATATCAAAAAAAGTGCTGCGAAGGATAAAACATTAATAGCTGAACTTTATAGGCAAATTGGACAACTGAAAGTTGAAAATGACTTTCTAAAAAAAACAGATTAACTCTATCTACGGACGAGAAGAGAATCTTGATTGATCCCTCTCACCCAGATCTGAGTGTCAATAAGTAATGCGAATTGCTAGACTTGTCCAAAGGTGCGCTGTATTATCAGCCCGTTAAAGAGGACCCATATGCTCTTCAGCTTATGGAACTAATTGACCAACAGTATATCGAAACCCCTTACTACGGTAGCAGGAGGATGGTTGCTCACTTACGAAGGAATGGGCATGATATTAACCGAAAACGTGTACAACGTCTTATGCGTTTTATGGGTATTGAAGCAATTTATCCAGGACCAAATTTAAGTAAAAGGAGACATGAACATAAAATATATCCATATTTACTAAAAAACAAAGAAATTACCCATCCTAATCATGTTTGGAGCACTGATATAACCTACATCAAGCTTACGGGCGGTTTTGTTTATCTCATGGCGGTAATTGACTGGTATAGTAGATATGTATTGAGCTGGCGTCTCAGTAATTCCTTAGAAGTTAACTTCTGTGTAGATGGTTTATTGGGAGCCTTAGATAAAGGAAGACCGGAAATTTTTAACACCGACCAAGGCAGTCAATTTACTTCCAATGAGTTTTTAAAACCTCTATTAGAGCGGGAAGTACGCGTCAGTATGGATGGGCGCGGTAGAGCATTTGATAATATTTTTGTCGAACGACTGTGGCGATCCGTTAAATATGAAGAAGTTTACATCAAAGAATACAGCGGAGTCAAAGATGCAAAGAGGAGTCTTGCTAGGTATTTTACTCATTATAATGAGAAACGGCCACATCAATCATTGGGGTATAAAACGCCGTTAGAGATGCATTCTTTCCAAACTTAAAAGTATGGTGAAAAATCGAAGGCGTTCCCGTTGAATTTAGGGGCCAGCCAGCCATCAAACCCCTGGGTGGATATCGCGCTTTGGGGCCAAAACAAGGTTGTTTACAAAGGGCAGTTTCCACATTGATCTCCTTGTGTTGGTCACCCTCATGGCGCTCGGGTTGCTCCTCAGCATTGCCCCATCCTCCAACGAGTGATAGAGCTAGAATATCGGTTGGCAAACTAAACCAATTTTTTGTGACAATATTTTAAAAAATATGTCAATTGAGAACCATTAAAATCAGATTCCGAGGGTGATAAAATCTTTTGATGAGTGTAGCTTAAAAAACGCTCAGATCGGTCTTGACATTGGGTCCACTTTAAAGCGCTTGAAAAGAGTTACAGCGTTTTCAAGGAAGAAGCTAGACGTTTACATCCTGATTATTCACCGAAAACGGTGAACACCGATGGTTTGGCCGCTACAAAAAATGCTTGGCGAAACCTTTTCCCAACAGTATGTATCCTAACTTATTTTCTTCATATTTACCTTAAGATGCGTAATCGGGCAAAAAAGAAGTATCGTGATATTTTTCTAAAAACGGCTTCTGATTTATGGCATTGTTTTGAGGCAGCAACACAACGGTCATT
>JAOTSI010000196.1 GCA_029865005.1 Desulfobulbaceae bacterium | reverse complement strand
TAAAAATAAGACCAGGCTATTAACAACTTTCCGAGGATTACTTTTCCCACATAACGCAGATGTCGGGCCAAAAGACCATAAATTAACGGGCTCGTAAATGATACCGCTACATTGACGTAGATGCAATAAAATGTATTAAGAACGTGGAAGAAATAAATTTAACAATATTACTTAATTTTTTTTCGTTTTCAGGGTTACTGCAACAATAACATAACTCACCTATCCGCCTGTTACCGCGAAACAAAAAATGAAAAAAGTCGGCGTAAACAAGCGAAACCTACGATCTTTGCATAATATATTTTTTATGAGTTCCTTGCAATAAGCGAAATCCAAAAAAAAAAGCCCGCCCCGCTTACACGGACCGGGCAATAAAGCAGTTACGTTACATGATCAATTAAGTAACTTACTAATACCTAGATGAAAAACACTCTCTTCAGCCCAGCCGCTATCAGGCTTAACAATGGGAACCTGCAACCCGACTTCCACCTTAAAATTATCATCTAAGAAAAATTGTACGCTAGGAGAGAGAAAAAGAATACTGCCACCTTGTTCCTCAATTTTAGTAGTTACTGAATCCATACCACCTGGAACAGGGGCAAATGATGGACCTATTTCCTCTGGACGACCAACGAAAACATCGACATATTGATCAGTTATTATGGTATCACGCCAACGATAATTCAATTCTAAAGCCGAATGGACATAGTCATTCAATGGGTAGGCAACTCCTAAGTCCGCAGTAAAACTATCACCAACCAATTCTCCGTCCGTCAGGGTATAGGTAAGATTACCATGTAAGGTGACCGGGTCAAAGCGAGATGAATAAGCAAGACCAAGAGTAGTATCTAAACTACCTGAACCCAGTGGAATTTTACGAGTTAACCCTTTATCCTCATCAATAACGCCGTCATCCCCTGTGGGAAGGCTGAAAAGCACCACACCAGAAAAATAGCTAGTACGAACCCCGTTAAAAAGATACTTAAACATCACTACGGTATCGCCAAGTCCGGCTGCTTCCGGCTCCGCGTCCGTATCTTGCGATTCAATGGGAATAATGCTTTTACGAGTAAAATATTTAGGAATTATCCCGGCAGTAAGAGAATTGCTAAACCCATAACGTAAGCCTAAAATCCATAAATTTACATGGGCTTCTCTCTGTGGGGGAGCACCGGTAAGCGGTACATCTCCGACAAACATATCCGAAGTTAGGGTAGATTTCTGAACCCAATATTTATACTGAAAATCAGCAAAATAGGCACCCTTAGGAAGAGTCATACCAGATATCCTGGTAAAAGTGGCATTAGTGAGCATATCCTGAGGAGTACTGGTCACATCAGCATACTTACCAGTCTTTTTATATAAATACTCAAGCTGACTATTAGCAACTCGTGATTGAGCATCTATTTCTAAAACCCGGATATATTCTTCAATAGCCCGATCATATTTGCCGCGACGCTTAAAAAGCTCTCCCAAATTGAGCCCTGGTTTAATCGCCAGACTCTCATCAGCAACCATGTAAGCACCTAAGACAGCGTGATTAAAATTATTCTCCGCTTCGTCATAACTACCTTGACTAAGATACACTTCACCAAGCCGATTAAGAGCCTCAGAAAAGTTAGGACAGAACTCCAACGCCTTTTTATAATAGGAAGCTTCTCTGTTAGAATTGTCCAACAAGGACATTCCCTCTAGGTACCACTTTCGAGCTTCATCGCAGTCTTCTTGCCCGTAAACTGAGGAAAGAGGGATAATAATAAGACAAAAAAGCAATAAATATTGAACGTTGAACTTCATACAATAGCCCTAATAATATTCGAAAATAAATTGGGTAACCTTATGAACTCGCCACTAACCAGCTTTAAAAAAAGAACCTACCAAGATCTCTATTAACGCTTTACTTCACAAATTCCTGTTGAATCCTTAAGTGGACAAAGTCTCTCCAGATCAAAAACCGGGGTAAGCTGCTTTACCTTATCAGAAACAGATTTAACCGTTAAATCTGTAAGTTCGGCCGATAAACCAATATGGTGAACGGGATCAATAGTGTCAAGCAACTCCTCACGCTCGAAATTTCCAGCAATTTCAGGTCGTTTGAGTAATAAATCGATAACCAGTTTTTTTGTCTCGATTGCCTCCATGCAAACCTCATATACCACATGATGAGCGGTCTGTTTGCCTATCTTGGTACCGAGATAAAACATAAGCGCTTCAGTTGATATAAAAGTAGCAGCATCCTCGACATTTTTATGAATGATATTTTCGTATACGATTAATCCCTTCATAATGGCGGTCATCAGCGCTAATTGACCACAAATAAAATGGGCGCTATCAGTAATGGTTATCCACTCCATCCTTACTGCGCGGTAATCTCGTTCATGCTCGTTAATCATCCCCTCAAAGCCCAGAAGAGCATTGGATTTAATCAAGCGGGCAAGCACGATAACCTGTTCGCACATTTCAGGATTTCTTTTATGAGGCATGGTAGAGCTGCCAATCTTACCCATTTGAAAGGGCTCTTCCATCTCACCGATCTCATTTCTCGACAAACAACGTATTTCATTAGCTATTCGAGCATTGGTACCAGAAATCATCGCCAACACAGATAAAAATTCAGCAGTACGATCACGAGAGGCATGCCAAGCAGTATTGGGCGCAGTCAGGCCGAGCTTTTCAGAAAATTTGGTCAGCAAGGTGATACCCTGATCGGAAAAAGCATCCATGGTCCCAACTCCGCCAAAGAGCTGACTGACCAAAAGACGCTCCCTTAGGGGCTCCAACCGTTCATAATTGCGCCATAATTCATCGAGCCAAACCGCCATTTTCAAACCCAAGGTCATGGGCAAAGCGTGTTGGGCATGAGTGCGGCCTATTGTAACAGTATCTTTAAACTTTTCAGCCAAAGAAGATACACTGTTTATTATTAGCAACAAATCACGCTCAACAATATCTAAAACATCCTTCATCTCAAGAGACTGCGCAGTATCTTGAATATCTTGAGTAGTTGCACCAAAATGAATAAACTGCCCTGCATCCTTAGGACAAACCTTACGTAGAGCTTCCAAAAGAGGAATCAGCGAATGACAACTTTTCTGAATCCCTTCACGAATAGCATTAAGATCAAGATTTTTAAGTTGAGCTTTCTCTGCAATAATGTCGGCTGCCCATTGGGGAATAATTCCTAGCTCAGCCTGAGAAACAGCAAGAGCCGCTTCCACATCCAACCAACGTTGATAGCGATATATATCACAAAAAATTGTTCTAGCTTCCGAGGTTGCATAGCCGTTGGAATAAAAACCAGAATCAATGATATGACTATTAAGATCGCAAGTCGTCATTATTTTACCTCTTCGGGATCAATCATCCTTTGTTGACGGATATTTTCAACTGTCTCTTCAACTATCCGTACAGCTTGACCGATATACCTCTCAGGATGATCCAACATGGAAATTTCATCCTCTCCTAGAAGATTTTTTAATTCCGGATCGGTGGTAACCGCATCTTTCAGGGATTTACCTCCATCCCTAGCCTCCTTGGACAACAAACGCAATTTGTCCATAGCAGCCATCTTACCCATGGCATGACTAAGACGAAACAAAAGCCATTCAGACACAATGAAATGTTTCTGAATATAAAGATTTTTTAACATGTTCTCTTCCAGAACATTAAGTCCGCTGATCACGTTGAGGGTGTAATTAAGGGCAGTACCAGTATAAATACACAGTTGCGGTACCGCCAACCATTCAGCCCACAAACAACGGGCGTCCCTTTCATGTTCATGGGGCAAGCTCTCCATAATGGTACCAGAGAGATGACGTACATGCCTGGAAAGAGCAACTATACGTTGGCATATAACCGGATTTTGCTTATGGGGCATGGTACTACTGGAAGCAGCATTGGCGGAGGGTTCTCTTAACTCACTTATCTCAATTTTCTGCAGTTGAAATATTTCATTAGCAATTTTAGTACAAGTAGTCACAACTAATGAAAAAACAGCGGATAATTCGCCAATGGAATCACGAGAAGTGTGCCATGCAAGAGGAGAGTGTTTCAAGCCCAAATCTTTAAGGGTTCTTTCTACAACTTCAAATGCTTTGGGCCCAAGTGCAGCCATTGTACCGACAGCGCCACTGAGCTGACCAATACATAAAACAGTATTGAGATGTTTGACTCGTTCAATATGTCGACGTATCTCACTGAGCCACACGGCGACCTTCATACCGAAGGTCGTCGGCAAAGCCTGTTGTCCGTGAGTTCGTGCGGCTATTGGAGTTGATTTATGGCGAATAGCCAACTCAAGACATTTAGCTTCCAGATCGCGCAGGTCACGATACACTATAGAAAGAGTATCTCTAATCTCTAGTATTTCAGAAGTATCTATTACATCCTGAGTCGTTGCACCGTAATGCACATACTCACCATAGCCATGATCACATGCCGCTTTCAAACCATTAAGCAATGGAACAATTGAATTACGGCTCTTTTGATATCCCCTGCGAACCTCTTCAAGATCAATATGTTCAAGTTTGGCCTTATTACATATTTCTATAGCGGCTTCAGCAGGAATAATTTCCAACTCTGCCTGAACCTTAGCTAAAGACGCCTCAAAATCAAGCCATCGTTGATATCGAGTTCGTTCATCAAAGATAGCGGTTACTTCAGGGGTACTGAATACATTTTGGTTAATTTCAAAATCAATTGGATGAGCATTCATATTATATAAATGGACCATAGGGTTTAGCATCAGGATAGAGCTCTGCTTCTTCACAGATTTTCAAGGCACCTTCACGGGGAGTGAGATTTTCTTCCCGACATCGTTTCAAAACCCTTTGCACGATAAAACGCATTTTCTGATCCACATGATCCAGTACATCCAAAGCAGTTGGAGTCTCAACCGGTCCAAATAGCCCATCCATGGAAAGAGATCCACCAGCACCGGCTACCAAATCAGGAATAACAATTACTCCACGATCATTAAGTAGCTTTTCTGCCTCCAAACTAATTGCTAAATTCGCTCCGCATACAATAGCCCTATAAGGAAGATCTAGCGCATTGTCACTGTTAATAACATTTTCGATAGCCGCAGGCACAAAAACATCACAGTTAACATCGTAAATCGCATCTCGATCAAGATAAACACCATTCGTCTCAACTTGTGGGATGAGGCCATTTTTTGACTCCTCAACCAACAAATTTATATCCAAAGACTTACCATCAGTGCTAATCAAACATTTCTCATGGTCAGCGATTGCAATAATATTAACCTTGGAACTATATAAACTATATGCTGCTGCAGCACCTAATCCACCGAAACCTTGAATGGCAACTTTTGCGTCTGGATATTCAATATTGAGAAATTCCATAGTGCCGAGACAAGCCGAAGATACACCAAAACCAGATCGCAAATTACCCAAGCGACTAAATCCCACGGTTTGATCGAGAACCTTGTAACGATCAAGAAAAGATGGTAAAGGAAGTCCCTGTGCTCTGGCAACAGCCATCTTGATAGATGGGATGGCTAGTTTACTGGTAACTTCATCAAGCTCAGCCATTTTAGTGTTCAGATCAGGTCCCATGGAATATCTTTCCATCACATAGGGTCTGATTGCCTTAATAAATCTAAGTAATGCCTCTTTTTTACCAGGAGAATTCGGATCATAATCTATGCCGCTTTTGGCTCCGTCTGCTCTGATTCCGGAAATCCTCATCTTAAGGCTCATCGTAGCAGCAAGATCAATGATGCATTCCTTTGACAATCCTTTTTGAACACGTAGTCCGCCAGCGCAGATTTGATGAACTAGACTATCAATAGCCAACCAACCTTTAAAACCTTCAATAGGGTCGGTATATTCTATAAGCAATTCCGGATTACTTTTTAATATTTCAATCATAATTTCTTTGATATGATAGATAGTTTATCGGATGATGACCGGCGTTTCTTTTGATTTCTCTCCTTCGAAGAACGCACGTATGATCGGGCGGTCAATATCAACCATGGAAATAATGAATTGATAAAAATTGCTACTGGCCGCTAAAATAGTATCAAGTTTTGTAGGGGTATCTCGCTTGGCATCGTGTTTCCAAGCTACGATATGAGAATGATAAGTGCCGACAATGATCATGTCCTCATTATCACATCGATCATAACATTCTTTTAATTCGAGAGGATCAGTGATCCAGGCTCTTTCACTTAATGGTGTTGTAGAAGGGATGGCGTGCTCTGTAAGAATTTTATCCATGTACGACTTGAACGGTTCAAGACGTCTAGCATTTTTTTTAACTGGTAAAATCAAATTAACCTGAAGTTCAGGCCCTTCCTGACGACCAGCAATCATGCCATAAGCACGAGGATACTGCGTTTCACCTGCAAGATAATCACCAGCGAGTTTTCTCTTGCAATGAGAAAGTAATTCTTGCCACTGCGCTTCCGGTAAGATTATTCGTTCTATTTGCTCGAGCACGATCAAGTTATTAGTTCCTTTTTTAATGAGTTACGTGTCCTTCAATAAAGGGTACTTTTGGTCGCATATAACACTTCACATCGTCCTATTGATAACCACTCTCTATTACTAAGATAATGAGATGAATAAAATTTGTTGAACAAGCTCCATATGAATTTTTAATTAAAAAAAATCAAGCAAGTAGAGCTATCAAGGGGTCAACGCAGTTTTTACAAAACTAATACAATTGCATTAGAGTAGTAATACGTTATATCCCCTTGAAAACAAATCCATTTATCAAAACAATATGAACAACAGCCAGCGTATTAACACCCAGTGGTAGAATATATTTCAATACTCATTATGGAATTGATCCTCATCCCTTTGACTATAATTAATAATACTAGTAAATGATGAGTAAAAAATAATAATTAATAACAATTGTTATCTTTACAATACAATTGCTAAAACCTAATTTAGACCAACCGTTACAAAATGAGTAAAAAGCAAAACCAGCCTATAAGGAGAGTAATTTAACCGCCTGTCGTAAACCTTCAGGAATATGTTTTAGTATGTCCTGCACTTGGGTAGCTGGGGTAGGCTTTGTCAACAATCCAGCAAAACGATTGGCATGACCGGCAATCATACAGGCATCCGCTGGAGACTTTCCAGCACTTACCATACCACTAATCATCCCGGTAATAAGATCCCCAGTACCACCGATAGGCTCCATACTGTCAACACAAGGTTGATCAATTGCCTTTAATATTTCACCGTCTTGACATACATAATCGGTCTCGCCTTTAACAAAGATTGTTTTAGGTACATTTTTAGCTGCATAGGCCATTCTAATTAACTCCGGCACGTTATTCTCCATATGGAAAATAAATCCTCGGGTATAAGTAGGATGATCAGCTTTCTCATCGGCAAGAAATGCAACTTCACCAAGATCAGGTGTAAAAATATCGTAGCAACCAGAATCTCCTCCAGTTTTAGCTACGTACATCGAACCTGCATCAGCAATCATGAAAGGTTTCTTTTCCATGGTTGCAACAGTTTCAAGTATCTTTTTATTTCTTTTTAAATCCGGCATAATATAATGGAGTGTCAATACATCTACTCCAAGATTGGGCAAATGTTCGGCCAGATACTCATAGATCTTTTCACTACCATCTCTTTTACCAATATCACCGGCAACAAGTCCATGGGGCGCTTCTGCTCCAAATTCCTTGCAGGTGAGAAAGGCGGATGTCGCCATCGCCTCAAAACCCCTATTGATACAGAGGTCATTTCCCTCGATTTTGATACCATCGTCGGTAAGATCTATTTTCCCTATGATTAAAGGTAATTTATCTACCGGTACCGCGCCTGCTAAAAGAAGCATATATTCAACCCCCTATCAATCTGATTATTTCCTCGCGTGCGGTATTCAACGAATAGGCGCACAAAGAAAAGCCGATCTCACCTGGATTCGGTGCATCGCGAAGACGTTTTCCCAACATTTCAGTGGCAAGGTGCGGTACATCCGGACACCCTCCACCAGAGATATTAACAATAACTTTAGTACGTTTATCAACGGTGATTTTCATATTGGCGGCTCTAACCATAAGATAATCAC
>JAOTSI010000444.1 GCA_029865005.1 Desulfobulbaceae bacterium | reverse complement strand
CCGGTGAAGCCACCATATCAGGAAAGGCCTCATAAGCTAAATGATTCTCGGTGTAAAAGTTGGTTAGCCATGCCTCTTGTTCCGGCTCCATGACAAAGGTATGAGTAAATATTTGCTCCATTCTCTCACTCTCTTAAATTAATTAGGTTAGGAAGGCAGAAAAAACATTCAGCGTAGGTAAGCGAAAACTCAGATCTTTGCTCAAATAATTTTTCTACGAGTTCCTAATCGCTGCCCGACCCTAGTTCATTATCACACGACAACTCCCTGCCACGCAACTATTACCAAACAATTCACCTAAAAAGTTCTATTGGTCATAAGTTAAGCCCCTCTTCACACTCTCAATGTTGTTTACCTAAGCTTTAGGGCCGCGAAAAAAACTAATCATCCCAGCTCGGAGCCTACGCTTATATGGGTAGCTCTCGGTTCTGCCGGGCGGCCACAGGGAGCCGCCCCTACAGCTTCTGGGTAGGTTCTGGGTCTTGTAAATTTATATACTTTTGTACAAATCAACTGCACCCCCCATGGATCTTTGGCCATAAACTCAAAAGCTACTAAAATGGTAACTTATTGATATTGAAAATTATAATTTTCTAGTTACTTAGAAAAACAATTAATTCACACCCTGTCCCCAGACAATTTCAAAAGCCAGTTTTGATATTGGGAAGCAACCACTGGCCAAGAAAAACACTGAGTGAGCTGGTTACTCAGTTCAACTGTAAAAGGCTCCGGCTGATGCAACAAAGATCGCAACCCACTGGTCAACCCACCTGGTTTATAACGAAAATCTTTAGGAAACAACTCCCGATAAGAGAGACGGTCCGGGACCAAAGGTCTACAACCCGCTCGCACCGCTTCCAGCACTGCAATACCGAAAAATTCATGACGAGCCGTGGAGACCACAATATCTGCTTTATCCAATAAGGCTCCGTACTCCTGTTTTGTTTCCGCATAACCAAAATGAATAATACGATGGCCCAACGTCTTCTCTGCTTCGGAAAACACTTTCGACACCCGCTGGAATCTCTCACCCAAAACCATCACCTGAAAATCAACCCCCTCCCGGTCCAATTCTTCCAAGCTTTTAAAAAACACTTCTGGTCCTTTGTCATGTTCCCAGCGATGGTTCCAGACAATAACCGGTACTTTATCGGCCAGATCATCATTTTTGCACCTTGGATCAGTATCAAGAAAGGAGTAATCCATGCCAGGATACAAAACTACGCTTTTATCCCGTATAACATCAACCAGATGTACAACATCAACATCGGATGCTTTCTTCAGGTAGCCATGGACCCCGTCAAGAAAAGTATCCATATTATAGCGGCTATTAAAGGCCACCTGATCGGCACACAGCGCGGTGTTAAAATTTATGGCAGTGAATTGAAAAGCATCATTAGGACCGCCTTGCACGGGGTAGGCAAACTGATTTTCATGGAAATATACGGCCAAGGGCAAATGATGTCCCGCTTGGGAAAGCAGACTTCTCAATACGGCGACATCAAGAAAAGAGGAGCAAAAAATACCGTCAAACACTTCTCCCTGCTCCAAGGCTTCAATGATCCCCTCGGCAAACCAGGGGGCTGCCAACTGCATGCGCATCTTCCATTTTCTGGCGGGCAAGGTGATTAATTTAAATGAAACATCAAGATGTTCGCATAGTCCATGAAGGAAAACACGATGGGATCCTCCATAGTATGGCTCTATTAACAAAAAACGGGGTAAATGCTTTGACATAAAACGAATATAAATATTTATAAGTGGTATATTTAATCAGCTAGTTACAAACGCAGTGATCAGGTATAGATTTTTTCTTATTTTTAACGTAGGTTTTAAATACGTATACTATAAAGTAAATTTATTAAAATTACTTCATTTAGGGACTCAGCTAAGAAAACATACCCGTTGGGAGCACTAGCTTACCCACTGTCGTTTATGTTCTTTTTCTTTGCCAGAATAACTAGATATATTATTATGGAGTTATCAGTGCAATCTTAAAAACAAAATATTTACAAACAGGTTCCTATCCCAGCTCTGATTGTTTTACTAGTTCCTTAACACTTATAACGAGGTGAGAAAATGGCAAGATGGTATGTTGCAGTGGCCGGTCAATCCCAAGGACCGTTCTCTGACGAACAAATTATCCAAGGACTTCGCTCCGGGCACTATAACCAAGAATCCCTGGTATGGAGGGACGGCTTTCAGGATTGGCTACCCATAAATCAAGTTGGCGAGTTAGACCTCAACGCCATGAGTGCTCCCCCCACCCCTAGATCCGGGCGACGAGCCCATGAAATAGATTTTAAAATTTTTGGTCAGGAAATGCAGTTCGTTGAGATAGAACTGGACCCCATGGAAAGCGCCATATCAGAGGCCGGAGCCATGATGTACATGTCCGACGGGATCACCATGGAAACTATTTTCGGAGACGGTTCCAACCAAAGCCAATCCAGTGGTTTTCTGGACAAAATGGTCGGAGCTGGCAAACGGTTAATCACTGGAGAGAGTCTCTTCATAACCGCCTTCACCCATCAAGGACAAGGTAAGGGTAATGTGGCCTTT
>JAOTSI010000195.1 GCA_029865005.1 Desulfobulbaceae bacterium | reverse complement strand
GACAAGTAGTTTTAGAGCTTTCTCAACAACACCTTTTTTTGTTTTAGTGCCACTTAATTTTAATGCTTCTGCCATTAAGTTGTCATCTACGACGATGTTAGTTCTCATCAGAGCCTCCTGTTCTCGAGTGATGTGTATTATGTTTTTACTTTATACACATTGGCGCTTGATGTCAAGAAGGACTATTTGTTGTATTTCTTAATGATTTTGAGCGCCCAACGGCAAAGCTAAGACGCGCGCCTATCTTTAGCCGAGTAAGTTCGTGATGTGGTTAGGTGGCCGAAGCCGATAAAACTGGCGTGCTCGCGCGTCGTGCTTGAGCGAATTATTATACAATTTTGAATAATTATGAGATTCACTGTGGCAGTGAATATTAAGTGCTTTTAAAATAATGAAACAATTTACTTTCAAATTCTGTTAAACATGACCCCGTCAACTTGATATGACTTCCCGTTGTCAATTATTGAAATATTCATAATGCCTTTTTCAGCATTTTCATACTTTACTGAGAAATTTAACATGAACAATTTGTACAAACCTTGTTGTCCAAAGAATTGATGTTGAATAAAAAAACCGCTTTCAATTTTACCTAATGATTTATATACCGGTTCCATTTGTAAATTCACTGTCTTCTGTGATAATTGAGATTTTCTGATTGGTCCTAAGAGTTGATAAAGTTTATTTGAGTCTTTTGCATTATATGAAGTTTTAATTTTAGTAAATAATAATTCAATTTCACTTTCTCCAACATAGGATGGTAGGTTGTCTATATGTTTGTTGAAATTATATGTAGATTGATTTTTTGATTTTTCCTCAAGTATGGTAAGGCGATCTGTATTTATTTTTTGTAAATTCATGATTTTTAATGCACCTTCATAGGTCCCAATTCCGGCCATGAATCCTGTAAATAGTGTCCCGAGTAACCATAATGTAATATTGTTTTCGATTTTATCTTTGATTCCTGTCATTGGATAGTCCCTAAAAGTTTGAGCAATTAGCAATTCTTTGAGCGCGTTCAATTCCAGTGCCGTGCGTCCAGTTACCCATGAATCCTTGGTTCATGAAATGAAAATATGCTGCCTGCACTTGTTCAAAAGGGGCATTTTGAGCAGCCCAGCAATCAGCTTCGAATTCTGCTTGAACAGGATGTGTTCCTTGTAAAATATGCCCCAGATTTACATGCCCATATTCGTGTGCGCGAAAGAAATTGCAGACCAGAGGGCCAAGTATGTTGCAATAGTTTGGGTTATATACGATTACAATCTGGCCATTCATATGTGTTGCGATGGCAATATCATTCAAGCTAGGGTTTGGTATTTCAGGTACAGCTTCTGCTTTTGGACTAATACTGAGCATGATACTAGCAGTTAAGAAATACATTAAGGTGATTTTTTTCATTCAGAAGTCCTCCGGTGAGGTTGAGGTGTATAACGGGTTAGAGTTTTTGCAGCGCTGAGTGCAACGAAGCCGCTGTCAAAACTCTGTTGAACTAAATCGCCTTCGCGTTGCTGGGATGTTTTGTCTTTAGGGCATTTTATTTGAAACTGTACGCTGCCCTTGAATAAATATACGGGTAGGCTGGAAGGGGAGCAAGGAAAAAGTGGGTATTTTTGTAGGTGGTTGGCTTAATTTTTTGTCTTTTTCCAGAAGAATTATTCCTAACTGCTGTCGAAATGTTCTGTAGGAGCGAATTTTGCCGCACTCCTCCGGTCTATCGTGATGAAATCGCAAATAAGATGTGATACAGAAAAAATAGATCATTGGATTACCGGTGATGCTCGTTGTAAAAAGAGGGATGGAGTGCGGGGGAGATCCGGTCCTCTATGCATAAAGCCCTTTCCGCAATGCGGACAGGGGCGGGTTATGGTGGTCGGTTCGTCGGCCTTCGACTCAGCGAGATCCTGCTCTAGCCCCTCATCAGTGACCGGTTTGTGGAGGATCAATTGCAAGGGGCGGCGCAAGATCTTATTTGCCGGGCTGAGCAAGCCGTAATAGCGGACCTTGTGAAAGCCCCGTGGGAGAGTGTGTTGGAGGAAGCGGCGTATGAACTCAAAAATCGGCAGTTGCATGGAACACCACTGGACACGTGGACCTTTTTACTTTTTTGCTCTTTATTTTTTATAGCGCAACGTGACCGTTTTCTCACCCACTTTGAGAATACTGGCATTGGTGATTGCGGATCGGAAGACATAACGGCCCAGATATTCAACCACTTTCTCTGGGCTTTGCGCCGTGGGTTTGCTGTAGACTACCCATTTCTTTTGCCGGGTCGTGCTGGGAAGAGAAACGTCTGGTAGCTCCTTGGCGGCCATGTCAAAAAACGTGGCCTTGAAAATCGGAGAGAGTGCCTTTACAGGAACCAGATAATCGTCGCGAGAACGGTGCCAAGTTTGCCCCTTTTTATTGAAAGCACCGCCGGGAACCAGGCAGTGGACGTGGGGATGGTAGACCAATGCCCCACTCCAGGTATGGAGCACCGCTAAAAATCCGAGGGCTCCTCCGACATATTTGGGATCCGCCCCCAGTTTCAAGAGGGAATGGGCAGCGGACTTCATTAATGCCGCAAGCAGCACCCGCTGGTGTTGGCGTATCAACTCCCGAAGCTCCATCGGGACGGTGAAGACCACATTTCATAAAAGAATTTGATGCCGCAGAGATAGATTACCATGGTAGAGCGGGCGACTTTCTTCTCATTGAGCAGTTAGATAAAAAAGTTTCGAATGTCCTCTTCATCCAAAGTATCAGGCGATTGCCGGAAATGTTCGCTGAATTTCTTCACCGCATCGGCATAACTTTGCCTGGTCCGCTCGGCAAGTCCGTGCAACTGCCTATCTTCCATCATCATTAGGCGTCTGTTGTCTCTTCTTGAAGACCGCTAAAAGTCTAGCGAAATTTAGGGAAGACAATTCGCTCTGTAAATCCAGCAAGTATTGCAAATCCAAAGGACGCTGGTCCTGTTTCCTTCATTTTTAACATTAAATCATCCTTTATAATTTGCAGTGATGCAACTCACCTTGAATGAGGATGTACAATATAATAGCACCCAAGGCACCTATGAACGGTTTCGTGAGGATATATGTCATGTAATAAGCATCCTCGCCAGGAACGAAGTCCTTTGGTCTTGTGCGGGTGGTGACACTGAAAAAAACGCCGGTGAGCCCTCCTAAAAATATAAAGGCGAGCATGTTCTGTTGTAAGTAATTTTTTTACTAAGTTCTCCATGGTGCAGCCTCCAGGGGAATCAAAAGTAGGTGATAGGAAATCGCTTTATCCCTGACCAGCCGGGAGGTAAGTGGTTACCAGGCACTTCATCTTTATGCGGTTGTCGCTGCCCACTTAGAAAGGCTATAGCGACCAGCAGCAACTGCATATGCCTGAACCACCTGAGACCATCTACACTAGTTATAAACCAGGTGACCAGGTGCGTCGGGAGGGGAAAATACAGATAAACGGTAGTAAACAGGTCTCATCTTCAACCGCTTGTCGCTTCCGGCGACTGTCTCTTTAACAAATTTTCCCTATAATATAGGGTATCACTTGCCATGACACCTGTCAAAATCTCTGTCAGTAAAAGTAGTTATCGTGATATTGATTCAAGCAAGAGAGCACTTGCTGTTGGGAAAGTTAATTACTGATTCGATAAAAAAACCGGACTTACTGATTGCTTACAGTAAGTCCGGTTTTTTGTACTTATCAAAAAAAATGATCGAAAAATTCTATCCTAAATGCTCCAAAACGATTTTCAACATTCTGCGCACTGGCTCGGCAGCACCCCAAAGGAGTTGATCGCCAACACTGAAGGCGGTGAGATACTGAGGCCCGAGATTCATTTTGCGAATACGACCCACCGGGATATCAAGGGTACCGGTAACTCTAGCCGGGGAGAGTTCCTTTAAGGTCTCTTCCTTGGTATTGGACACGGTGTAACCCCACTGATTATGTTCGTTGATGGCGGCTTCAATATCGGCAAGGGGGATATCTTCTTTCAGCTTAATGGTGAAGGCCTGACTATGACATCGCATGGCCCCGATTCGTACGCAGCATCCATCAATGGGGATAGGGTTGTCTTCCTGACCTAAGATTTTATTGGTCTCAGAGACTCCTTTCCACTCTTCACGGGTTTGGCCGTTTTCCAAAGCCCGATCAATCCAAGGAATAAGGCTGCCTGCCAGGGGCGCTCCGAAATTATCGGTGGGCATGGACTCGCCGGATACGGTTTCCTGCACTTGACGATCAAGGTCAAGAATGGCGGTGGCTGGGTCATCAAGCAATGAGGCAGCGTTATCACCGACAACTCGCATCTGGCTCACCAGTTCGCGCATATTTTTTGCCCCAGCCCCAGAAGCAGCTTGGTATGTCATGGAAGTAATCCATTCCACCCAGCCTTTTTCAAAAAGCCCGGCCAATCCCATGAGCATCAGGGAAACAGTACAGTTCCCGCCGACATAGTTCTTGATACCGTCAGCCAAACCTTTATCAATAACCGCTCTATTTACCGGATCAAGTACGATGATCGCATCCTTTTCCATCCGCAGAGTAGATGCGGCATCAATCCAGTATCCGTCCCAACCGTTCTTTCGCAGCTCTGGATACACTTTGGTGGTATAGCCACCGCCCTGGCAAGAAAGGATAATATCAAGATCCTTGAGCTTGGTGGTATCATGGGCATCATGCAGTTCATAGGTTGTACCGTCAATTTCCGGTCCGGCCTGACCAGCCTGGGACGTGGAATAAAAACTTACTTCACAGTCCTGAAAATCATTTTCCTGCCGCATACGCTCCATTAACACGGAGCCTACCATGCCGCGCCAGCCGATAATTCCCACCTTTCGCATTTTCCGTTCCTCAAATAATAAATTATATAAATATAGTTGTTCAGTTAATAGGCAAGGTCATTCATGGTAAGTGATCACAACCATCTCATTTTCATGCGCTTGCCCCTGCCCGCAGAGACGGGCTATTGCGAGCAGCGGTAACTACATAAATCTGAAGTAGTTGTGACTAGGTACCATTAATGGGGTCATGTAACCGCTTAACCGCAGCACAGCTAAACGATTACTTTATGATTAGCCGTTTAGACTTGGCATAAAACGTCTTAATTCATCAGCCATAAGTGAAGATACAGAATAAAGATCGCACAAATCATCACTTTCGATTCCAGGAAAGGTGTCAGCTCCAATAATTCTGCTGATTCCCCGTTCCTTAAATTTCTTTCGTGCATCTCCTGCCAACACCAAATGGGTAGACATCACCGACACATCCCGTGCCCCAGCTTCGTAACAACGATCAACTGTTTGGAGCATGGATCCTCCGGTACGAATCATATCGTCACAAACCACTGCTGTCTTACCCCGTACTACCCCGGAAATTTGTCCAACTATGGTCTGATCCGCATCATATCGGTCTTTATCGGCGGCGGTATGGGGACAATTCAAAATCGAAGCCATACGGGCCACCCGTTTACTAAATCCAAAATCCGGCGATACTAATACTATATCTTCGATACCGAGACTTTTTACTTTTTCCAACGCAGCTTTCTCTGTCCAGATATGGCGAGTGCGTACCTCTCCGGCATGGGCATGGAGTACCGCTTCTGAATGTAGATCCGTAAAGGCGACAAAGTTAGGTCGAGCTCGAAATATCTGTCTGGTTCTGGTGACTCCCTTAGGAATCTCTCCAGACTCCGGTTTTGCCCGTTCCATGGTGGAATACCCGAGATAGGGAACTACCACGTTCACCGTGCGAGCATTCCAGTAACGGCTACCGGTAATTAAATCAATAAGTTCCTGGTGAGATGAATCATTATGGGTAGCACCTATAATGATTATATCCATTCCAGAAATATCGTGGGGAAAGGCATGATAACGTTCCCCGTCCGCAAAGGTTCTGGTTTCTAAATCGGTGAGGGGTAACTGTAGTTCACCTGCTACTTTAACAGCTAGATTCCGAGATGCTTCATTGGATATTACTAGCGTTTTTGCATTATTGTGCATGGTATTTTAATGGTACTTATAGGGCGGCAACAATGGCATCACCCATCTGCACAGTATTTACGGCTTTTGATTTATCAATTGCAATATCTGCAGTCATTATTTCTTTATCTAGGGCTGTGGCCACCGCGTTATCAATGGCGTCGGCCGCCTCTTCCATTCCCAAGGAGTATCGCAACATCATGGAGGCGGAGAGGATCTGGGCAATGGGATTGGCAATGCCTTGGCCAGCGATATCTGGGGCAGAGCCACCGGCTGGTTCAAAGAGTCCGAAACTGTCAGCGTTGAGGCTGGCAGAGGCGAGCATCCCCATGGAACCGGTGAGCATGGCAGCTTCATCGGAGATAATATCACCGAACATATTGCCACAGAGCATTACGTCAAACTGTTGCGGATAACGCAACAACTGCATGGCCGCATTATCAATATAGATGTGATTGAGTTCCACATCTGGATAATCCTTGGCCACTTCCTGAACCACCTCGCGCCACAACACCATGGTGGTGAGAACGTTGGCTTTATCAACTGATGTTACCTTTTTGCCGCGTACTCGGGCAGCTTCAAAGGCCATCCTGGCGATACGTTCAATTTCGGAACGGCTGTAAACCATGGTGTCATAGGCTTTTTCATCGGGTCCGCTGCCTTCGCGCCCTTTGGGCTGGCCAAAATAGATACCGGAAGTCAACTCGCGTACAACTAATACGTCAAATCCATCTCCTACGATATCGGGTCGAAGTGGACAGGCGGCGGCTAAAGATTTAAATACTTTAGCTGGGCGAAGATTGCAAAAAAGATCAAAATGTTTGCGAAGGGGCAATAATGCTGCACGCTCAGGCTGCTGCTCGGGTGGCAAGCTTTCCCATTTGGGACCGCCCACTGAGCCAAAGAGTACGGCATCGCTATTCTCACAAACCTTTAAGGTGGATTCAGGTAGGGCATGCCCGTGGTTATCAATGGCGATTCCGCCAACATCGGCCCATTCATACTCCATGGACACGTTGAATTTTTTTTGTACCGCATCAAGTACTTTAATGGCCTCGGCCATAACTTCCGGCCCAATGCCATCACCGGAGAGAATAGCAATTTTCTTACTCATGATTTTTTCCTTAACAGCTCAATTTATAATTAAATTCATATACAGAGGTCAGAATATTTCTTCATGTTTTTCACGATAAAAGAATAAGTTGTAACAAATCGGTCTAAAATTTTCCAGGAAGAAACTACTATCTTGCCTTAAGAAGACAAAGAACCCGTTTATCCCCTGATGCCGGAAGTGCAAAGTGATGATTATTGAGGACCTGAAATTTTTCGGCCAACTCGTCTACCAAGGGTGCTGGTTCTTCTCTACCTCCAAGCATGGTGATAATAATTGTTTTCTCGGTGGTAAAACGGCTGATCATGGGTAAAAATATATTGGGCTCTGCCACCGCACGGCTGGTTATAAACGAGTATCCTCCCTGAGGGATCGCAATGGCGTCGTCTTCAATTCGGGAGCTGATAACTTGCACCTTGGACAGGCCCAGGGTGCGGATGATATGTTTTAAAAATATCGACCGCTTTTCACGGGGCTCCACCAGGGTAACCTCCAGTTCGGGACAGGCGGCTTTTAACACCAAACCAGGAAAACCGGCCCCGGTTCCCACGTCCAGTAAGGTCATTGATTCGTTTTTATATTGTCTGATTACCGGAAGCAGAGTAAGGGAATCGAGAAAGTGTTTTTCCACACTCTCCGCAACGGTGGTATTTTTGGCTATTAGGTTCATCCGCCTATTCCACTTATGGAGTTCGGACACATAGACGGATAATTGGGAAAGGTATTCGTTAGCTATGGGGATTGATAGGGCGTCAAGACCCTTTCGTAATAGGATTTCTATATCCGCAAGCGAGGAGTTGTTTTTTAACATAATATTTGTACCTGGTTACAGATTTTGTAACTAGCTGATTAATAGATCTGGAGCTTGTAAGTGGTTACAGGTGTTTCATCTTCATGCGATTGCCCCTTCCCGCATAGATCAGTAATAGGCTGATAGGAAAGAAATTTTAGTTTACCGAACCGGTTACAATAACCAGACGA
>JAOTSI010000256.1 GCA_029865005.1 Desulfobulbaceae bacterium | reverse complement strand
GAATATATTGGAACCTCGGTCATCATACAGGAAGCACAATGAATATTACCCCGGATAATATTTTTTTTTTCAAGGTTACAATGCTTAATGGAAACATAATCAAGATCTATTTCCAGTCCTTCTACAAACTGCGTTCCTGTTGAATCACTTAACAGGAGTATACGATCCAACTCGCTTGTTAATTCATTTGTTAACTCAATATCATGAGTGACTTTAGTACAAGATTGCAGAATATCACTTATACCTTCCGCCTGAACACTAACTATTTTCTCCACAATCAACGACACCTCATCACTAATCATCGGCTCTACGCTTAAATGCCAATAAATAAATGAAAACATAGCAAAAAGAAGCACCACTCCTAATCCCATAAAAGAGAGTTTTCCAAGTAACGAAGCAGAAAAAAGATTAATTCCTTGTTTACGGACCATAATATTTATTATGACATTCTGATAAAAACCTTAACATTAATCGGGATGTAACGTATTTTACAAAAAATGAGTTCTTTGTGACCAGCCTCCATTCCATATATTCATTTCAGTCAAGCACTTCCGTATTCCATAAACACCTCTATATATGAGCCTGTTGATTTACTACCAATCACCACACGCGACCCACAACATGTAGCGCAAATCGGTGCAATGTTGCGCTTTATGACGTGGGTCAATTTTGAAAAACCGACTAAATCAACAGGCTCATATATGGGCAGAAAAAGAAATCTTATGAAAATGCAGTACAAGATAATGAGGGATGACATAAATAAGAAAACTATTATCTGCTATAATCCCTTATAATTTTTCTTATGACTATGAACCTCTGGATAGAGTTTCTTCACACAATCTGGACAAACACTATGACTAAACTCAACATTAGAATGCTCAGCAAAATATGACTCCAACCTGTTCCAATACCCCTTATCATCACGAATTTGTTTGCATGATGCACATATGGGCAAAAGACCGGATAATGTTTTTACTTGATCCAATGAGTTGCGCAAACCGACAATTAATTCATCCCGCTCAATCAGTATACTTTCCAATTTTTCTCTATATTGATTTAGTTTCATCTCGACCTTCGACTTATACAAAGCAACATCAATTGCAATATGCAGTTCTCTTTCCTCAAATGGTTTGAGAACATAACCATGGGGAGCAACACTCTTTGCCCGCTCAAAAGTTGCATCATCAGCATTGGCTGTCAAAAATACAATCGGAACGTTCAATGATTTCTTTATAATTATTGCAGCCTCAACCCCATCTATTTTCCCACCAAGAGTTATATCCATTAAAATAAGATCTGGTTGCAATTTACGCGACATCTCTACCGCGGCCTCACCACTAACAGCTATCTCAGGTACATCATAACCCAAACGTTGCAAACGAGACTGGATATCAAGTGCTATAATCCCTTCATCTTCCACAACCAAAATCCGTTCTTTAATGCTATCCTTTCCCATTCAATTATGTTTAAACCTCCAAGCATCACAAAGACTTTTATTTCCTTTAATCATAGATACTCTAAGTATTATATCTTTATCTTCGGTCATACTTCAGAACAATTATCTTCCAAAACAAAAACACTCCTCCGCTTGTTCCCTCTATTCAGATAACTTAACAACCATCTTTCTAAAACCAATGTAAGGGAAAGAAAGTAATGGCCACGAAAAAAAGGGGAAAATATAAAATACAGATTATTTAATATATCTTCGCGAACTGCTAACTTTCATGATCCCAAATCCTTTTCTGTAAGAAAATTCTTTCCTATTTTGTAACTTATTTTAATTATAAGGGTCGCGGAAAATAATAAATATCCCAAAATGGCGCAGGATTTTTAGTCGTCTTCAAGAAGAGGTAACAGGCGCATAGCAGCGTTATGTAACTATTGCCTTGACAAAGAAGACGGCTAAAAAGACAAGCCAGATGGGGTAATTTATTTTTTCCGAGATCCTAACTTCATTTCCATAACCACTCTCCTATATTGCATATCGAACAAGTGCTTCCAGTGCCTATGGCCCTTCTATACACAAAATGCAATCATACGAAGACGTGACACTGTTGAACTGTTTCCAAAATTCAATCAATTCATAATAACCATATCTCCTATTCAACTACAGAGTCAATATTATATTTTATATATAATAATAATACTTAATCGCATTATTGGAAATTATTTACACACTAAATCCACGTGATAGGCAAAACAAATACCACCATAAGCATAACTGCAAACGTACCTGGTCACAGTGTTCATAACTAACTGATTTAACAAACAGAGAGATAGTAAGTGGTCACAAACACTTATAGTTTTAACATATTAGTAATAAAAATTACTATAAAATGACAAGAATAATGGCATCAACAAGAGAAGATGAGGAGCAAAAAAAAAGAGATAAAAAATATTTTTTTTACAGATATAGTTATTTATGATCGAAAATTGAACCAAGCCCAAATGCTGAAACAAACATGAACAGTCCCAAGAAGAAAAGACATGATAGAATCAAATTCAAGTACCCCTCAGTGCTAAAACGACGGGATAAATAAGAACCAAGGTATACCCCGAAAGCTACACCCCAGATAGTTACAGAAAAAGAACGTAAAACTAAAAAAGTAGTCAAGCCGCTCAATACATGGCCAATTACAGTTGTTACCCCTGTAATAAAGAAAAAACCTGACAAAGTAGCCTTAATTTCATCCTTAGACCAACCGGTAAGAGTGGTATAGATTATAGTAGGCGGCCCTCCGGCACTAAAAGCACCGCTAATAGCTCCAGTACCAAATCCTGCCAAATATGCCCAAGCCTGATGTAAAGGCCGGGGCCGTATTTTACCAACAAGCCTATAACCTGCATAACCGCTGATCAGTAACCCCAACAAGGCGGCCAGCACGTTTTCATTTACATTTTTAAGCAACCCTACGCCCACGACTACTCCCGGCAAACAACCTATAGCCAATGGCATAATTTTTTTAAAATCAATATGATTCTTTAGCATTACGGAAAGGAAGGCTGTTATCACCAAACCATTAAGAGTACAAAGAGGAACAGCTACCTTAATATCCAGATAAAAAGCAAGCAACGGCATAGCCAACAGACCTGCACCAAACCCGGTTACCCCTTGAACAAATCCGGCAAGGAAAAAGATAAAAGTTAGAATTAATAATTCTTGCATATTTTTTGAAAATAAAATGTTTTTGGAATAATTATTTAGGGTCGCGCAACAAAATAACTACCATAAAGCTGGAAACTGGCCACAAGGCTTGCAACCAATTGTTTTAATAAGCTGTAAGGTCGTGGGTGGTAACAAGCACCTCAGATATATATTTTTGTCACTATAAGGGGGTGGAAATTAAAAGTCATTGGAATTCGCCCCCTGATTTAGATCAAAATTAGTCGATCGGCTCCCTTTTTGTCACCTACCAAAGTCCAGACTTGTCGTAGCTTCTCTTCCATGTAACACCCAGTAGCTCATGGCTTTTTGATATCCAGGGCTTGCTTGAAACGCTGCCTATTATTCCCGTCATTTTCGAGATTCTCCCTTGCAGTCAGTAAAAGCCAAGGGGTACCCTTGAGAACACACAGGCCAATATATATTTCACCTATAGTGATTTGTTACATTTTTTTCGAGTAGCTTATTGGCATATTTTGTATTGAAATATCAATTTTATACACTTTTTATTAAATCCCAGCTTAATTTTTTATGCTTTGCTACGTTAGAGATATTCATGTGCCTCGTCGAATCAATAATATATTGCGCCAAAGCATTAGTACATAGGCGATCCCTGTGATCGCCCTTTTGCTAACTCGCCTTAATCCATTAAGACTTTGTTAAACTAATTCGTTCTCAGACTTACCATTACGGTTATGGCCTTGACCCACCCGCAATGTTATTGACTAAAGGCTTGCAAGGGTTGCTCTAGCTTTTGCAAGGGGGCCACGAGAAGGCCCGCCTCTACAGCCTTTGGGGATATTCAACAATCCGTGATATTGCCAAATATATAGAAATAAATTTATTAACAGATAATAGGATTATGGCTGGAAAGGTGATGACAATAAGATTATTCCGCCATTTCCCTAATAAAAAAAATTTAATGAAGACCGTAGTTATACCCAAACCATATTATTCATAGGTTATTTTGACCAACACGATTTCATTTTTCCACATCTCCCCCATTAATCGTTCTTTTTGCTTCCACATGATTACATACATGTTCTTGACTTTAAGTTTCGGATGGATTAATTTGCTCCTTCGTTAATAGAATTTCAGGTTCCACCAAGGTGGATGAAAAGGGAACCCCGTGGGAATCGGGGACGGGCCCGCCGCTGTAACCGAGGACGAAACCGGCAAAATGTCACTGTTGATGATCCGCTTGCGGGGAGATGGGAAGGCGCTGGGGAAGAATGATTCGGAAGTCAGAAGACCTGCCTGAATAAAGCGTTCGTGTTTTCGGCAAAAAATACGAACAGCACATATTTTATTCGGGTAATAGATGGGATATCCCGGATCAATTCATAAAATTGGTCCGGGATTTTTTTATTTCCGGACCGTAGGAGATTACTTGAGATGAAACTTACCACTCTCATCTTCGCGGCAACTCTTTTATTTTCTATTCCAACCCCACATGCCGGGGCAGCAAAGGACAAGTACAAGGTGGAAGACAAACAAGCCATTGTGCTGGCCGTGTTCGGCACAACCGTGGAATCAGGCCTCAAGGGACTTTTTAACATTCGAGAACAGTTAGAAAAGAAATTCCCCGAAACTCCAATCCGTTTCGCCTTTACTTCCAATATCATTCGAAGAGTCTGGCAAAAACGGGCCAAGGATCCACAATACCTGGCCGCCAACCCGCACATTCCCGATGACATTATCCACGTTCAAGGCCCGCTGGCCACCATTGCCAACCTGCAGGACGCCGGATACAACATGATCGTGGTCCAACCCACCCACATTACTCCGGCCGAAGAATTCTTCGATCTGTGCAGCTATGTTGAAGCGCTGGATTCCATCGATACCATCAAAGCCAAATATAAACCCTTTAAGAGACTCACCGTCGGTCGCCCAGCCCTAGGTAATTTCGGGGTAAAACACCCCTACGCCAAAGACATTGTCGCTGCAGCCGAGGCTCTGGCCGATGATGCCGAACTGGCCCGCAAGGAAAATGCTGCCCTGGTCTACATGGGTCATGGGAACAAGCATTACCCCTCTGGTGGTGCGTACCTTGAGCTGGCCGCTCGCATGCGTCAACTCTACCCCGATGTCCACACCTATATAGGTTCAGTGGAAGGCTACCCCTCCTTTGACGATATGTTTGAAAAGCTTGCCAAGAGCGGGATCAAAAAGGTTTTACTCAAACCTTTTATGGTGGTTGCCGGGGATCATGCTAAAAATGATATGGTCGGCCTCACCCCAGATTCCTGGAAAAGTAAGTTGGAGAAACTCGGTATTGAAGTAGTTCCAATTATGCGCGGGCTTGGCGAGGAAGAAAAGTTTGCTGAGATTTTTGTGCGTAATGCTGCTGAAGCAGCTGAGGATGCTGAGATTATCTTAAAATAATAGACAATAAGGCCCCTGACTCTGCCCTTCCCCCATCAAAGGAGAAAGGACGAAAATGGCTGTCGCAGTGGTTATAAAACCTTACGTCAAGATATTTACACTCCGCCCTAATTCTCTATATTATTGACTTAGTGTACATAATAACTGCTTTGAGTATTGCCGGGCGGCCACGGTGGAGACAATGCTATTGGCTTAAGGCTTACAAGGGTCGCTTTCGAATTTGCCGGGCACCCACAAGGGGTGCCCCTACAGATCCCGTAAAGATGGAAGGCTTTCCCGATAATGCTACAATTTGCTTAAGCAAAATTTTGTTTGTTCAATTATACCTTGAAACTGGCACTGAGCTATAGAGGCACCCCTTGTGGGTGCCTGGCCCTGGCGAAAATTATGGGCAAAGGACCAACAGTTTATATATTATCGGATAGTTCGCTATTAGATCAGTAGAATTATACCGGGCGACTTAGACTAAAAAATAAATATTTATCTTTGCAGCAAACACGCCCCCAGGGGTCATAGTGTAGAGATTTATGGATAACTCTTATAAATAACATGCAATACGGTACCGGACGATTTCATATCGCCACCATAACCCTCACCGCCTTACTGATGGCTGGGGTTCTCACCTCTGCCACCATGGGCTTTATGGATGTTTCCACCCATGATGTCTTTCGGGTGCTTAGTGCCAAGCTACTCGGCAACGGATTGCCGGAGGGCATTGATCCGGTGGTGGGCGCGGTGGTGGGCGATGTGCGTATGCCGCGCATCTTAACCTCGCTACTAGTCGGCGGGGTGTTAGCAGTCTGCGGGGCCGTATTTCAGGCAGTACTTCTCAACCCTTTGGCCGACCCCTACACCCTGGGGGTCTCTTCAGGGGCCGCATTCGGCGCTTCACTGGTAGTAGTACTTCGCCTCTTCGACATTATGGATCCGGCGGGTACCTCCATTGCCCTCTTCGCCTTTGTCGGTGCTATTACCACTCTACTGGCCGTACTAGGCCTCGCCTCGGGCGACCGCCGACTCTCCTCTACCAGCCTAATTCTCTCTGGGGTTATCGTGGCGGCCATCCTATCGGCAGCTATCGGCTTTTT
>JAOTSI010000194.1 GCA_029865005.1 Desulfobulbaceae bacterium | reverse complement strand
TCCAGTGGCTGAAGAAAACTTACCAGTGGTTCTGCCCGGTGCAGGCAATGACAATACCAGTCACGCCCCACTCCACCAACAAGAGGATTTCTTCACCACAACCTGCCCCAAATGTAACGAGCCTGCACGACGTGAAACCGATACCATGGACACTTTCATGGAGTCATCATGGTACTTTGCTCGCTACACCAGCCCAAATGACTCAACAACTCCTATCGACCGCAAAGCGGCCGATTACTGGCTCCAAGTTGACCAATATATAGGTGGGGTGGAACATGCTATTCTTCACCTGCTCTATTCCCGATTTTTCACCAAAGTTCTGCGTGATCTCGGCTACCTCAACATTGACGAACCGTTCCGCAATTTACTTACTCAAGGCATGGTAATTAAAGACGGCTTCAAAATGTCCAAATCCAAAGGCAACGTGGTGGATCCCAATGATCTCATTGAAAGCTACGGTGCCGATACGGTACGACTCTTTTCTCTCTTTGCAGCTCCACCTGAAAGGGACTTGGAGTGGAATGCTCAAGGCGTTGAGGGTGCTTCTCGTTTTTTAAACCGACTGTACCGATTAATCATTGGCAACATCGATTGCTTTAGTTGCACCGACGAACCCGATCCTCTCCAAATAACCGGAGCCGATAAAGAACTGTATCGCAAAGTACATCAAACCATCAAACGGTTTACCGATGCCATTGAAAAGAATTTTCATTTCAATACTGCCATCAGCTCGGTGCAGGAACTTTTCAACCTGACCAGCACTCTGATCAGCAACCCCAAAAGCTCCCTTAATCCAGCCGTACTCAAGGCGTCCCTTGAGACGTCCCTGTTGCTGCTCAGTCCCATGGTACCCCACTTTTGCGAAGAGACATGGGAGGTTGTCGGTCATACCCATGCTATAAATCAAAAAGGATGGCCCATTTACAACCCAGAGGCCGCCAAGGAAGATGAGTTAACCATTATCGTCCAGGTGAACGGCAAGGTTAGGGGTAAGTTACAGGTCCCCGCCGACATTGATAATGACAGCATACAGCAACAAGCTCTTACCGATGAAAGGGTAACCAATTTCATTGGCGACAAAGAAGTTAAAAAAATTATTGTGGTCAAGAAAAAACTTGTTAATATTGTTGTGTGATACTTTTTCTTTTCCGAATTATTATCTCACAAGGAACAGGGACTACAAACGGCAAGTGATCCCAAATATTTTTCTTTATTTCAGCGGCCGTTTGCCAATATCTAATTTTCAGGAGTTCATCTGTGAAAACACTAATTACGGGCCTGTTACTTTTTCTGAGCATCACCGCTCTGCTCGGAGGATGTGGCTACTATTTCCCTCATATATATGAAGGACCTCAGGTAACCGTTTATCTCCCGGAATGGAAAAATCGTACCAACCAACTGGATATCGACACCAAGATGTATCGCTCCCTCTCAGGATGGTTTCAAAAGTCCAAAGCTATTTCCACCACTAAAATAAAAGAAAACGCTGATCTAGCATTAGCTGGCGAAATCATTTCTTTAGATCTACCCAGCGCAGCATGGGACGAAAATAGCGTTGCCAATGTAGTTAAAGTTCGTCTTAAAGTACGCTATGTACTTAAAGATCTTAAATCAGATGAAATACTCTGGGAAGAACCTGGCAAACAATGGTCGGAAGACTCGGCCGCTGGCAATAACATGATCTCCCTGGAAGACGAAAATCGCGCTGTTGAAAAGATAATCGATGATATTTCTCAGCGACTTTACATCGGAACCTTAGATCGAATCCGCAAAAAAAACCAGAAACCAGACCAAACAAATCAAAAATTACCCGCTCCTAAATAAGTGTTCTGGTCAAACCAACTCATCTTCACGTGATTGCCGCTGCTCGCTATAATGCGGGCAGCGCAACTACATGAAGATGGTAACCATTCACTGATACAAAAAGAAAAGCTTTATAACATCAGCCTTTTAAGTATTTGCTAGCGCTTCGAATGTGTGCAAGCAGCCCGGTGAACCATAGTTAATCCTATGTGACTCCGGCCTGATCTCACGCAGACGTGGAGCTGAAGAACCTTTACAGAAGGTGAGTTACCCGTGACCACTTACCTTCTGTTTCTTTGCCACTCGTATTCTTTCTCATCCCACCATTTTCTCAATCGGACCTGCCGGTAACTCAACTGTTACAGTTGTACCCTCACCTAGTAGTGAGCTAATATTTATCACGCCTTGGTGCTCGGAAATAATCTTTTGAGAAATGGCAAGACCAATCCCGGTTCCTCCCTGTTTAGTAGTAAAATATGGATAAAATATCTGAGCTATATTTTCCTCGCTGATTCCATAACCGGTATCTTTCACAGTGACGATGACCGTATCACTTTCACCTTTACTGATACTAACATTGAGATTTCCTCCATCCTCCATCGCCTGGACAGCATTAAATAATATATTCATAAATACTTGTTGTAAACGATCACGGTCAGCATCCACCATTGGTAAATCAACCTCTGCTATCAACTCAGCCTCTACTCCGTTATTTATGACGTCGGGAGAGATTAGCTTCATCGAATCATTAAGCAAAGATGTTAAATCCACTGGCTGCAAACGGAGCGGTGCCGGCCTGGCAAAGCTGAGAAGCTCGGAAATCGTTTTATTCATCCGTTCCACTTCTCTGATCAACAACATCACAGTTTCATTCCCTTCACTATGAGAAGATAGCTTACCTCGCAATAGCAAGGCCAGTCCTTTAATAGAACTTAAAGGGTTACGAACTTCATGCGCCACCCCGGCTGCCATACGACCTACTGCTGCAAGCCTTTCATTTTCCCGGGCAACCTTCTCCATACTTTTGAGTTCAGTTAAATTAGAGAGCAACAGTACCCTACCCATATATTCGGTATGATCATCCCTGATGGGCACCGACTGACCAAACAAAACCCGTTCTTGTTCCGTAACCTTGAGTTTAAATTCCTTTTTTCTGGTAAGTAAGACATCTCCAACTCCGCTTTTCTTAGTTGCAACAGGAAAAAAATCTTTCAGCGCCCTTGGCAAAATATTAACAGGCCGCTTACCTCCAGCATCGCGAGCAGACAGACCAGTCAACTCTTCTGCCGTCTCGTTCCAAGTGGTAATACGCCCTTGGTTATCTGTAGCGATAATCCCCACCGGCAAATGGGTTACCAAGTGCCCAGTAAAAGCTTGCATTTCACGAATAGTCTGTTGCGATATTCTATAACCCTGCACCGCTGCCAAAGAAAACCAACCACCAAGGCCAACCAGTAACATTGTGAAAGATAACCCAATAATCTGTAACCGCAACCTACCCAGAGCCCGGTCATACTCCTGCATATCAAGTCCGGCAATAATATAATAAATACCCCGTGGATCAGGTGGCGGCGGCTTTAACAATTCATTATTCTGTTGTTGAAAATCATTTTGTAAATGATGAATACCATGATGATCCATATAGGTACTTTGCCATGAACCAGACATCATTTGACGCATCATACCCCGAAAAGGCTTAAAAATTCGTATTGCTTCAAACAATCGTCCGTTATCAGCATCCTTCTCAACTCCATACATCCCACCATTTCGTTTTACCGCCCCCCGTTTAAACGACTCCGTAAGTTTATTGGGAAGCACATATGACCCTATCTTACCCTCATCATTATGTGCAATTACTAACCCTTGATCATTAACCACTGCCAGAAAACGAACCTCCCGATCATCAGCAACATGGGCGATAACCCTTTGAACATACTTATCCCAAGAATCAATATCCCATTTTCCATGTTTGAGATCAGAGAGATATGAAGAACGAGCTCCAGACTGGACAATTCGCATCAAAGTAGCTGTTTTTTGAGACAAACTCTCCAGCATCCACTCTTTTTCACGCTTAATATTGTTCATCGCAAAGGTGACAACTATCAAGACCAATAGCCCGGTTGCCGCTAAAAGCAACCATGGAGATACATACAACAGCTTAGAAATGCGCACTAAACTTTCCTCTTAATTATCAGCTAAGAAAAACAAAATATATAAAGTCCGTAATTATCAGGTCCAAATTCAATTCAGACCTGTTGACTCATACTGAACAAGATCATTGGCATAGAAGGGCGATATCGAAGATTTTAAGACCTGAGGAACAAAAAACTACGGCCTGAAGGCGAACACGAGAATAGAAAATTATATATTTTTCGTTCCTAAGCAACAAGCCAATATCAGATTAAAATTTTAGCCAATAATTTAGTGTAAAATGGATTAACAATTTAATTTGTTACCCACTCAAGAAACTAATAAACCAACTTATCACTATTGTTGCAAAGAAAGCGCCTAATGTTAAAAACCCCTAAAATCAACAAATACAATGCATCAATTATTATTACTATCACCTACCTGGGTATTTTTTACCCAGGTAGGTGATATAATCGGGTAAAAATTACCCACCCTTATCATCTTAATAAGAAAACCCATATCAGAATCAAGCTTAGATAATTATTTTTTTGTATATATTCTTGACAGTTGATAATAATGTTAGAAAAATGGCATGGGGATAGCAATTACCCCTGCACAGACAAACAAAAAACTTTTACTGAGCAGGAGTTATAGATGAACCCATCAGTCAATAAAAAGATATTATTGAGTATGGTGATCACCGCAGCACTGATGATTGGCGGTACACAATTCACATATGCCCAAGGCCACGGGCAAGGTCATGGCTCTGATAATTCACATCATCAGGATATGGATAACCAACATCACGGCCTGATGCATAATGAAGCCGAACAAAAAACCAAAACTGATTCATTGGAGAAATTCCTTAACGCTACAACTCCATTACGAAAAAGTTACACTCAGAAACGGGCTGAGATGAAAGCCCTGATGCATTCAACAAATCCAGACATCGCCACGGCATCCAAAATTTCCGGCGAACTTTTTGATATCCGAGAACAATTGGTAAAAGCAGCTAAGGAAAACGACCTAAAGGTACCGGTAGCCCTTCGATTAGCAGGTGGCGGCATAATGGACGGCGGTATGAACCCAAAAGGCTGTCAAGGTCAACAAAACGGGATGCAATCATGCAAAAAAACAGGCCATCAGGATGGCAGCAGCTGTAACCATCATAACAAATAGTAAAAAGCACACCCCTTATTACATATCCTCCTTCCCCCTGTCCTGGCGAGCTTCTCTCCTTAGCTCGTCGGGACGCCTTTTATTGTACCTGGTCACGTGGTTTGCAACTAGCTGATTTAATACAACGCGAGATAATAAGTGGTCACAGGTACCTTTTTATTTACATAAGGTTTTCTGGATCAACATCAATACTCACCGAAACCGATCGTGGATAAAGCGTTTTTTGATGGGCCGATAAGTGATCTACTAATGCATGCAGAAGAGAGGGAAATTCACTTTTTAATAAAATTTGCCAGCGATACATATTCTTTATTTTAGCCAATGGTGCCGGTACAGGTCCCAGGACCTCTATCTTGCCCTCTTTTCCTGCTGATCGTCGTAAAAAATCCCCCACAGTGCGAGCAACATTATTAAGATTTTTTTCAACCGAACCCTTCATACGGATATTTATTAGTTTGGAAAAGGGAGGATATCCCAAACTTCGTCGCAAATCGGTTTCTGTTTTAAAAAGAGTTTGATAATCATGCTGCTGAGCACAAACTACAGCATAATGCAAAGGCTGATTGGTCTGAATAATTACCTCTCCTGGCCTTTCACCCCGCCCTGCTCGACCGGTAACCTGGGAAAGCAATTGATAAGTACGTTCCGAGGCTCTAAAATCAGGAATGCCCAATCCACTATCAGCCCAAACCACTCCCACCAAGGTCATATTAGGGAAATGCAAGCCTTTGGCAATCATTTGAGTTCCAATTAATATATCAATTTCTTCATCCCGTACAGCTTTGAGTAGGGCCAGATAATCTTTACGCTTAGTAGCGGTGTCGCTATCTAGACGGCCAATCCTAGCGGTCGGAAAAAGAGAGCGAACCTCCGCCTCAATGCGTTCCGAGCCAATACCCATTCCTACGATATCAAGAGAACTACAAGAAGGACAAACCGTCTTACTAGAAATTGTATAGCCACAATAATGACAAACCAAATTTTGAGCACTTTTATGGAGAGTCAATGAAACCTGACAATGCTTACATTCGATAATATGACCACAATCACCACACAACATAAAACCGGCAAATCCACGCCGATTAACAAAAAGCAAACTCTGACCACCCTGCTCTAAATTTTTTCGCAAGGCCACCAGCAAAGGGGTAGAAAGAAAATTACCCTTAGGTGGTTTCTCTTTTTTCAGATCTATCACCCTGACTTTTGGTAAATCTCTACCATGGACTCTGTGAGCCATAGTGAGCAACTCATATTTGCCGCTTACAGTGTTCTGATAGCTATTAACCGAAGGAGTAGCAGATCCCAGCACCACCGGACACCCGGCATGCTTCGCACGCAACACCGCTAAATCACGGCCATTATACCTCAAACCGTCATCTTGTTTATATGCTGGTTCATGTTCTTCATCCACAATTATCAAACCAAGATCAATAATCGGAGCATAAACAGCCGAACGTGCTCCAATAACTACCCGAGCCTCCCCACGTAAAATCCTCTGCCACTGGTCATGTCGCTGACCAGGGGTAAGAGCACTATGAAGTACGGCAAGTCGATCACCGAAACGGGAGTAAAAATGAGACTCTAACTGAGTGGAAAGTGCTATTTCTGGTACCAAAACCAATACGGTATTTCCGTGCTCCAACACCTTCTCCGCAGCCCGCATGTAGACCTCGGTCTTACCACAACCAGTAACCCCGTGAAGTAAATATGGCTGGAACCGTCTCTGGAGTAATACCGGGGAGAGTCGCTTCAACACTTCTTCTTGTTCAGGGGTCATTTTTGAAGGACGAGGGTGAAATGAAGTACTCTCACCAAAAGGATCACGATGCACTGGCCGCTCTTGGATCTGCAATAACCCATGTTTACACAAACCACCTAATGCTTTACCCGCTCCGCTATAGAGAACCGTTAACTTCCGACGCGCCACCCCATTGCAATCTTCTCGCTGACAAATATCCCAAAAATGGGCCAGCGTCTTTAATTCCGATTTTTTCAACTTCGGATAAAGACGAATCATGACTTTTTCAGGTTCTTTGGGGAACTCAGTCATCATTTCAAGAAACTCTTCTGTGGCAAGAATAAAATTCTCAAACTTATCCTTTATCTCTCGCCTAACCAGAACAGCTTCAAGGATAACCCAACTTTTACGTGTCCAACCAGTCACCGTTTTCCGATGAACAGGATTTCTACGTATTGAAGCAACCGTAGAGGACGGCAACTGACCTTTGGTGAGTAATCGATGGCCCCATGCAGGAAAACCATCGACATCTTGTTCCAGAATAGCTCCAATAGCCTCTTTCCCAACCGGAGTCAAGGTCATCCGAAAACCACTTACCGCCTGAAGATCAGAGGGTAATGCAGTACGAATAACTTCGCCAATAGGATGATGGTAATATTCGGCTAACCAGCGAAATAAAGATATGAGTTCAACAGGAAAAACAGGTTGGACATCCAAACATTCAACGATGGACTTAAGAGAAAAACCACGATCCGGTTCTGGATCATGATCAAAACATTGGATCACGAAACCAGTAACGAGACGTCGTCCGAGGGGAACTAGAACTCGCATTCCAGGTAAAATCGACTCTTCGATTTTCGAGGAATGCGAGTAGGTCAAGGTATAATGAATGGGCGCAGGAACAGCGACCTCATAGAGGTTCATTTAATAAATCTAAATTTAGGTTAAATTGATCGGCGCGCCCGAACCTATGTCACGAAGTGATTCAACATAAAAGGTTATTGTATTATGTACTACATACTACGACAACCTCCCATAACTGATCAAGAAAGACGTTGACAAACCTCCCGAAGATATTGCTCAAAAGGTTTACCCAGAGTTTCGTTCTCCAAGGCAAAATCAACAATTGCTTTTAGATACCCGAGTTTGTCTCCAGCATCATAGCGGTCTCCCTCAAATTCATAGGCATACATTCCTCGATTTTTGGAAAGTGCCTGCAGGGCATCAGTTAATTGAATCTCACCACCGTGACCCGGTGTTGTTTGGCCGAGATAATCAAAAATTTCCGGCATGAGAAGATAACGTCCAATAATAGCCATATC
>JAOTSI010000193.1 GCA_029865005.1 Desulfobulbaceae bacterium | reverse complement strand
CCAGCACCACACTTTTAAAGCCACTCTTACCAAGATAATCCCGAAGCCCCATACATAGACCACGTAATACATTTTTATCGTCGTCAGGATCCGGTACTATTACACAAGTCTCACTAGCCAATTCTGAATCCCATACCAAAAGATCCTCATCAAATCCTCTTCCTGACAACAACAACTCTCCATTTGAGTTCATCACCATGGAATGTCCATCAAAAAGTAAAGAATCCTGCCCTCCGGCTTGATTAACATAGAGTAAAGGCGTCCGGTGATAACGACATAATTCACCAAAAACCTGATACCGAAGGCCTAGTTTACCCAGGTAATAGGGCGAGGCAGAGATATTGATCAAGAGATCCACTTCCTTCTCCCCCCTGCATGGAAAAAAATTTTCCACCGGATTAATTGAGTAGCGACCGGGCTCATACCAAATATCTTCGCAAATAGTGATTCCCAGCCGCATTCCATTATAAATGTAAGGCAGCTCACCCTCCCCACTTTCAAAATAGCGCTGCTCATCAAAAACATCATAGTTTGGCAGCAGCTGTTTACGAGCTCGAAAACGCACCCTCCCTTCATGGATAAACAGAGCAGAGTTATAAAGAGGTTTACCGGGGCCAGTGCGTACCTCCGGGACTCCAATTAGGATTGCTACTTCACCCACATATTGAATTATCTCCTCCAAAACACGATCATGAGCAAGCAAGAAGTCAGCTCTTTCTAAAAGATCTTGGGGAGGATAACCACAGAGAGTTAGCTCTGGAAAGATGACTAAATCACAGTCCATTTCCTCGGCAAGCCTAATTTTATTCAACACTTTTTCACTATTTCCAGAGAAATCACCGATAATGGGGTTAGTTTGTGCCAGAGCGATTTTCATATTATAAATGACAAAAATAAATTAGGTTACATGTTAGCAAGTTACGATACAGCTCGTAATTACTCTTGTCGAAAACATTATCATTAATAGCCAATGAAGAAATATTGATTCCGAGGAACATTGAAAAATATATATTATCCCGTTAGAATGTGGCATAGAGATTGAAGAGATCAACTGGAAATAGTGTTTACTTCCGTTCAACAAGTAGCTGTTCAAAATAGCTCAGCTGCACAACAACAAAGATACCATGGAACCACGGACAAAAGAGACAATATTAGACGATCTTAAAAAATTCAGTTTATTTTCAGGGCTCAATGATGAGCAGATTGAACTCATCTACTCCAAGGGACAACTCTTGGAACTGCAGCAGGGTGATGCCATCGTGGACGAAGGGCAAACAGACCACAACTTTCACATCCTTCTTAGTGGAGTAATGGATATTATTCTTCCGAAATTTAATTACGATTTTGAACGTATAAACGAAGTCAAGCTCGGTACTAAAAAACCTGGAGACTGCGTTGGTGAATATTCTTTTATAGACGGCAGACCCGCTTCGGCCTCTGTAATCGCGGAAGAAGAGTGTCAAGTCTTCATGTTGGATAGACACATTTTCAAGGATCTGCTCAATGTTAATGACGGATTGGCAAAGCAAGTTTATCTCAACATGCTCATCATGCTGGCCGGTAATATCCGCCACCATGACAAACAATCCGACACCTTTGTCCTTCTATAACCACCCAATTCTACAATCTATTAACTAAAACGATTGGATTTAGCCAGTCAATACTCCGTCACACAAGGTGAGTTGCCTATCCATCTCTGCTGCCAACTCCATATTATGAGTTACCATGACCACAGCCAGAGAAAGAGACCGGCTCATCTCCCTTAACAAATCAAATACCATTTTACCGTTTTTCGAGTCCAGATTACCGGTGGGCTCATCAGCTAATAACAGGGAAGGCTGCATCACCAAAGCTCTGGCCAGAGCCACCCGCTGCTGCTCACCACCGGAAAGTTCACCGCTACGATGTTCGGCGCGATGAGCGAGACCAACACGCTCCAACAAACCCAATGCATCTCCACGCAGCTGCTCCTGCTCTTTACCACCAATTAGCCCAGGCATCATCACGTTTTCCAAGGCAGTGAATTCAGGCAGTAAATGATGGAATTGAAATATAAACCCGATTTGCTCATTACGATGATGACACAACTCCGATTCATCAGCCTTCAATAGATCCCGTTCTTGGAAAAACAACTCTCCAGACTCAGGCATATCAAGCGTACCGAGAATGTGCAACAAGGTGGTTTTACCAGAGCCTGAGGCACCAATAACCGCCGACATTTCACCTCGACGTACCTCCAAATCAACTCCCTTGAGCACCGAAATGGAATTATCCGCAGGTCCATAAAATTTATGTAATCCACATGCCCTGAGTAGTACATCGCCACCAGTTCGCATATAATTGTCCCTCTTCAAATGTTTATTCATAAGTGAGAGACTCCGCAGGACGCACCATAGTTGCGCGCCAAGAGGGATACAAGGTAGCAAGCAAGGTAATAATAATGGCAGAGACACAAATTATACCCACATCCATGGGCACCACATGAATAGGCATGGTCGACATGGGATAGACATTGGGCGGAAGTTCTATAATTTTATAACGTTTAAGGATACTGCATACCCCTAATCCACTGCTTACTCCCAACAAAGTTCCGGTAACACCGATTACTGCGCCTTGATAAAAGAAAATACGCATTATTTGCCCCATGGAAGCCCCCATGGCCTTAAGAATGGCAATATCCCTTTTCTTTTCCATAACCAACATGATCAATGCACTAATAATATTGAGAGCGGCAACCAAGATGATTAAATCCAAGGCAATAAAAATACCTATTTTTTCAAGTTGTAGGGCAGCAAAAAGATTTTGATTGAGCTGTTCCCAATCCCTTACATCATATCCAATATTAAGTCGTTGCTCCACGGCTTCTGCCACTTGGCCGGACCGATCCACATCATCCACCCGTACCTCCAAAGCATGTACCCCTTGATCCAGACCTGCTAAAGAACGGGCCGTTTCCAGGGTCACATATCCCATGGTGGAATCATACTCAGACATACCAGTTTTAAAAATTCCACTCACCAGGCAGCTTTTAATACCAGGGATAATGCCCATGGGAGTCAAAGCACCATTAGGAGAAACTAGCCTAATTCGCCCCCCTACACTAACACCCAGTCTACCGGCTAATTCCTCTCCCAACACGATACCGGCCTGTTGATCAACACGTTCCAAATCAAGCAGACTACCCTCTGTCATTTTCTTTTCGATATTAATAACTTGAATAGCACTTTCAGGATCTATGCCACGCAAAACCACTCCGCTGGAATAGTAGGGAGAGGTGATCAAAGCCTGACCATAGATATTCGGAGTGACAGCTGCCACCCCTTCAACCGTCTCAACTTGTTTAATCAATTGTTGCGGATTGTCAATGTGTCCGGAAAAGTTTCTTACTATTACATGGGCATTTATCCCGATGATCTGGTCGCGCAACCCTTCGGTAAAGCCAGTATAAACCGACAAAACAACAATTAATGCCAAAACCCCCACCCCCACCCCGAGCACCGAGATGAGTGAAATGAGAGAAATAAACTTTTGCTTCCGTTTAGCCCGTAAATACCGGCCACTGACAAATGATTCAAAGTGCATATAATTGGTTGTTTAGTACCTGGTCACATGGTTTATAACTAGCTGATTTAATAAGTCACAAGATCGTTGTTAAGTAAGCATTCACCAGCACTACGCATACGCACGATCAAACCGGATTCACATAAGATTAACTATAGCTCACCGGCCTACTTGCCCATATGCGCAGCACAAATAAACACATACCAATCCGATGTTATATAACTTTTCTCTACAACCCGGAAAACGGTTACTTGTTAATTACAGAGGGTTCATTTCTGTAGTTGCCGCTGCCTGTCCGCTATAATCTATCTAGGCGGGCAAGCCCCTCTATGAAAATAAAATGCCTGTGGCTAACTTGCGTTATTTCTCTACCGCTTCAGCTTTAAGATGAGGAAATAAAATTACGTCGCGAATGGAAGGAGAATCAGTAAGCAACATAACCAAACGATCAATTCCGATTCCTTCTCCGGCAGCTGGAGGCATACCATATTCCAAAGCCCGAATATAATCACGATCTGCTTCCGGATGAATCTCATCATCATCACCACGCTCAGCAATCTGCTTATCAAACCTTTCACTTTGATCTATGGGATCATTTAATTCACTAAAAGCGTTGGCTATTTCACGGCCGGTAACGAAAAGCTCAAAACGATCAGTCACGGAAGGATCATCCTCATTTCTTCGCGCCAAAGGTGAAACTTCAGTGGGATAGGAGGTAACAAAAGTGGGATCCACCAACTTATCTTCAACGAGCAACTCAAAGAGCTCAGTCAAGGCTTTACCAGGACCGGCATCGGGCTGCAACTCAATACCTTTGTCCTTGGCCATCTGCATAACAGCCTGATCGTCTTCCAAAATCTCAGGTCCGATACCTGCCACCTCTACCAATGACTCTTTCATGGTATAGCGTTTCCAAGGTGGGGTGAGATCAACCTCTTGTCCCTGATAGGAAATTTTCATGGAACCGGTGAGCTCAGCCGCCAGCCAAGAGATCATCTCCTCAGTCAAATCCATGAGATCATGATAGGTGGCATAGGCCTGATAAAATTCTAGCATGGTGAATTCAGGATTATGGCGGGTGGAAAGTCCCTCATTGCGAAAGTTACGATTAATTTCGAAAACCTTTTCAAAACCGCCAACCAGTAAACGCTTAAGATAAAGTTCTGGTGCAATACGTAGATAGAGATCCATACCCAACGCATTATGATGAGTCTGAAAGGGCTTCGCCGTAGCACCACCAGGTATGGGCTGCATCATCGGGGTCTCCACCTCCAGATAGCCGCGATTAGCCAGAAACTCCCTGATATGACGAATAATTTCGACCCTCATTCGAAAGGTGTCACGCACCTCGGGATTAACTATCAAATCCACGTAACGTTGCCGATAGCGAGTCTCCACATCGGTGAGACCATGAAATTTCTCAGGCAACGGTCGTAAGGACTTAGTGAGGAGCAATAAGGATTTTGCCTCAATGGAGAGTTCCCCGGTTTTGGTCCGAAACAAAGGACCTTCCACCGCCACGATGTCACCCACATCCCATTTTTTAAACAACGCATATTCTTCCTCGCCCACGGTATCCCGCTTGGCATAGGCTTGCACCCGACCGGTTTCATCCTGTAAATGGAGAAATGCAGCCTTGCCAAACTTGCGCATGGACATAACCCTTCCAGCTACCCGATAACTGGTTTCAGGACTCTCATTAGCCTCGGTTCCCAATTGCTCGCCCTTGAGAACGACATCGGAAATGGCCTGTGGATCCTTAAAATCATTGCGAAATATATTAACCCCGCTATCAATCAGGGTTTGCGCTTTTTTACGACGCTCTTTAAGTACGTTGCTTAATTGGTCCATGAAAATACACTTTGTTTATATTAAAAATTAGAAATCAAAAAATTATTCTTAAAAATATCTGGCACGCAACTCCAGGCTCACCGAACGGGTCAAACTCAATACCTTACGAGCTGATTCCTTGGGTAACGAGCCAGTTCCGCAACTGGGAGTAATAAAACTACTCCGTAACAGAGTGGCCTGATCACGTTCCCCATCGACTATGGTTTCCATATGTCGCTCCCAAAGAGCAACCAAGGACTCGGTTGATTCTCCGGCGATGTCTTCGGGCTTGGAGGTGGGAACTCCTCCCCATGCGAGAATAGAACCTCGCTTGAGATAAGCATCCAATTCCTCTTTCAGGGGAGCCAGCCGATCGAAATAACCATAAGCGTCAAAACTGAGAACATCAATCTTAGAGCCCAATAATAAACTCCAATCCGTATTGGCACACACATGAATACCAGCAAGGCCACCGGCCTTTTGTATGCCCTCAGCCACTTCATTTATCTGTTGCCGCAATTCTTCGGTGTCCACCCCAATAAAGGCGGAAGAACCAAGCCCGGCCAAAGCAGGTTCATCGATAAACATAATTACCTGTTTACCACTGCAACGCTTAAGAAATCGAGTCTGCCAAGCCGCCTTCATACGAACACCCTTGACCACCATATCACGAACGGTATCGTTGTAGTAACCCGCCCGACCCTCAAGATCTTTTATGCCGGTTAACATGGTAAAAGGACCGGTCACCTGCCCCTTAACCGCATGCAAACCATTAAGATTAGCTACTTCGTCACCAAGAAGATATAAACCAGCTGCCCGTTCATTACTAACAGCAAACCTGGAATTATCTATTACTTCAGGATTATCCTCAACTGCTAGATAATCCTCATAAAAAGCAAGCATATCTTCTTCAAACCCACTCCAGGAAGTATCATAGAAAATACTACCGCTATCATTCGTAGGGTTTTCCTCACGAATACAACTAATTCCCTCACAAAACTGGGGCAACATTCGCTCCAAAGGATTACTAGGCAATTGTGGCCATAGAGGAATTTCAGGAGTCGCCTCCATGATCCATTCTAACGCCTCGCGGTGACCACCCAGCGGTACGCTGCCTATGAGTAACGGCAAACCGTCCGCACTGAAAAGACCGGATTTTTTGGTCATCATAATTAAAAACTCATATGGTTATTAGGATTTGATGCAATTTGAAAATTGGAAAGGTAGTGCGAAGTGACGTTGATGTCAATTTTTTTCCAAAAGAGCCACTGATTCAATGTGGTGGGTCTGGGGAAACATATCCACCGGGGTCAAAGATACAAGACGAGCGCCCATGGATTGCAACACTTTGATGTCTCTGGCCAATGTAGCGGGGTCACAGGATATGTATACTATCTTACGACATTTAAGCGCCCCAACTCCCTGTACTGCTTTACCAAGTCCACGACGAGGGGGATCACAGATGAGAATGTCAAAAACTTCCTCCTTCTTCACCAAACCCTTCAGGACTAATTCAACATCGGCAGCAATAAATTTCCAATCCTTAATTAGGCCATGAACTGCATTACGCTGAGCCCACTCAATGCTCAAACTGCTTTGCTCTACCCCCATACCTCTTGCGCCAAAGGAGCCAAAAGGTATGGAAAAATTTCCAGCCCCGCAATAAAGATCCAGCATCCGTGTTCCCTTGATATCTCCCAGCAAGCTTGTCGTCAACTCAACCAACTGTTCATTCTGAGCTCCGTTTACCTGAGAAAAACAACCTACCCCCCAGGAAAGAACTACTTCTCGCTCTCCAGAGAACAAACGAAAAATCTGGCTCAATGAATAGTCCGACGCAGTGGAAAACAGCGCCTCGATATGGCGCCCCTTGCGCAGAAAAAAGGTTTTCACCCCTAGAAGCTCTACTACTCTTTGAGCCCGCTTCTTAATATCTCGTCGCACCGATTTAACACTGGCCACCAAGGCCACGGTATCATCACCAGGAGAGTGGAGCAATTCCAGCTCAGTGCACCAAGAAGAGAGGGCAGTGCGAACTTGATCATTACCCAATTTCTCCAAAAGATCATTAATTGGCTTTGTTGCCGTAAGGCAGCCAGCAACGCCAACCACTGTTTTACTACCGCGCTGAAAAAAACCTACCATGCCATCTGCAGACACCTGACAACGTATACGGTGACGATATCCAAAGGTAACCGGAGAGGGCAAAACCGATCGCACCACTCCCTCATCACATTCAACGCCAGCCCTGATCAAGGATTCAATCACAATATCACGCTTAATCTCAAGCTGCAGATCATAGTCCGCATGCTGCAGATCGCACCCTCCGCATTCTCCATAATAGGAGCAAAGAGGTACAACACGTTTTGGATGAGAATTGTCCACCGAAAGAGATTCTGCCTCCCAATACCCCGAACGGAGACGACCATCCCCAATCTCAACCCGTTCACCGGGTAACACACCGGGAATCATAACAACCATACCGTCATCTGATCGAGCCAACCCTTTACCGCCAGCTATCACTTTTTCTATGGTTACCATTGAACTCATTTACTCTTCCCCTGAAATTAACGATGCAAGAATGTACCCCGCTCACTGTCATGGGGCAAGGACTTCTCTTAGAAATACCACAGGAGAACAAGAATACCTATTTACACGAATTGATGATTGCGCAATTCATCCATCTGCCCTACCATATTCAAAAGAAGTGTTGCATAATTATTTTTGTTACCTCACTGCTTTGAAACTTATTAATTGCCCCTACTTTTATTCATTACCTATGACCACAAAATCTTCCGCTAATATTC
>JAOTSI010000355.1 GCA_029865005.1 Desulfobulbaceae bacterium | reverse complement strand
CTTCATGGCTGCTTCCTTGCTTCACCTATTTAGTATGTGGTCACACATCCCACCTCAAGTTTACGCAGTTGCCTCCACCCGCACAGAAGAGCTATAGTAAGCAGTGGCAACTACATAGACCTCAACCAGCTATGACCAACTATTATTTAAGGTACTTCAAGATTCATTCGCCTATTATTTTAACCAATACCCTTTTCTTACGCCGTCCGTCGAACTCACCGTAAAATATCTGTTCCCATGTTCCGAAATGCAACTTGCCGTCCGTCACCGCAACCACCACCTCACGACCCATTACCTGCCGCTTGAGATGAGCATCGGCATTATCTTCATAACCATTATGACGATATGCTCCCACCGGTTCATGGGGAGCTAATTTCTCCAACCACACTTCATAATCATGGTGCAAGCCGGACTCATCATCATTTATAAATACCGAAGCGGTAATATGCATGGCATTACAGAGCAATAAGCCATTTTGAATACCACTCTCTGCTAAACATTCTTCCACCTGCGGGGTGATATTTATAAATTCACGACGGGTTTTTACCTCAAACCATAACTCCTTGTGATAACTCTTCACACAACCTCCCTTATCTTTATCTGTATCTGATCACAGAGTTCGTAACCACCTGATTTAATAGAATGCTAGTTTATTATAAGTGGTCACAGGTGGTTCATCTTTATGCAGTTGCTGCTGCTCGCTATAGCCTTTCTATGCGGACAGTGGCAACTGCTAAAGATGAGGTGCCTGTGACCACATACCTTTATCTTTTTACGCAGAAACCAACCGAAGTCATCATATCTCATCCGGCTTTAATCATACCACAAAGCTACTCAAACTATTTTCCAAACGCAACTTTCATACCCACCAAATTTGTTTACATTCGCCCTCAGGCCTTAATGGTATTGTTGTACGATTTAACCGCATAACCGCGAGACTTAGGAAAGCAACCAGTTAACAGACCTAACCTAATTCCGAGCTTAATATCGGGATAGAAGCACCCATCACTGAGCGCCCCTCCCACACCACCAAGCATACGGTTCGAGTACTGAGGCGGTACGACTGACCAAGGCGGAAGTTGTGTACATACCTCCTACTACCTCTCTCATTAATCCCCACCATTCGGTCGGGGCCTCCGTTCGGGCTTTGACCGGTGTAAGACCTCCTGCTTTTCTATTCACCAGACAGGTTTCACACTGCCCCCTGCTGACTTCCATTGCACGATAAGCGCCCCTTGCGGCTTGCTCACTCATTGTTCCTGCCGTCGTCGTATCCTTCGGGTTCGTAGTTTCCTCTCTTGGTAGAGTTTGGCTCGCTGACGGTCAGAATAAGTTATTCCGTGAGCGCCCGGGATATTTGGTAAACCAGTAACCCTATTCCGATTATTTCAAACAACTGTCATACGAGGCACAACGGTTCTCGCGGGGTGAACACACGTCTTTCTGTACGTAGACACTGAGTATACGCCCCTGGCACTTAAACGATGGATAGAGGACTTAACCCTGAGTTGCGAGCTGGTCCAAGCCAGATCCGCTTGACTCGATTTCTATACGTACCCTCGTACATTCGCGTTACCTTGCCTTAAAAAGGCTACCTCCTTCAGGCCACCGTTACCGGATAACTGTTGCCATAACGCTACACCCTTCGCCTCCATCGGCCTGAAACAGAGACTTGTCCTTCATAGCACAAGATGCTATTATAGACGCACCCTTAAGAACGTGTGCCGTGCTGGCACACAACCAAACGGTACACTCCAACACCCCGCCCGTTTTTCGATAAAATGAGGTTATCCTCATACAAAGTTCAGTGTTTATGCTGAATCCCGATTGGGGTGTCTCGGTTGACCTCAGCGTTAAGTGTAGGAGTCATTAAATGCCTTTGCAGAGTCTATCAACAGCAATTTGGATATCGTTCCCTGAAAAACTCCGATCCAAACATGATCAACTGATGAACTCTCTAAGATTTGACGAGGAAGGGGCGTTCACCATCTACAAGAGTGACAGTCCTAATCACGCAACTATCATAGAATTTTTTTTGGTCGATCTGGAGCAAGTGAAAAGCATTGAGAGTTCAGTTGCGGTAAAATTTTCTATTTGTACAAATTGGTTAAAGAGGCAACAGGACTACACCTTTAAAAAATACGTTAATCTAGGACTTTCTATATCATTTGAAATTGGTGGCTGGCTCGACAATGACAATCAGCTTTATGATTTTGTCATTCCACCGAATTTATTACGTGAATTAGGGCGTCTTGATCTCCCTATTGAATTTACTCTCAATGATTATTATCGGTATTAAAATCGAAAATAAAAGAGTGGGGACAGCAACAGCCGTGGACAGGCGAAAAATACGTTTGAACAATTGTGGGTGATGCATATAAAGCGACACCCGAGGAAGTCCAATAACTAGGTGCTCTGTAAATATTGGACAGCCGATGAACGGAAGCATAACTTAGCTGTCAAATCTACGACCTCAAATTGCATAATATAAGTCTACCAGGTATACGTATCTGTTTTATAGGTATTAGAAGGCATATCAAAATCAAAGCGGCTGCTAATCCATATTTACCCGAGTTTGCCAAATACATCTGGCAACGTAAGAATAATAAGGAGAGCAAATTACCCCCGGCGCTCTCTGCAAGAGAATTCCAAGTAATGTTTGTATAGGAAGTAAACAGTCGGGCCCGCCCCACATGGGTTGCCTTTAAGATGCTTGAGCCGTGTGGTGGGAAACTATCACGCACGGTTCTTAGGGGGGGAAGGGAGCCGCAAGGCTCCTGCCCTACCCGGTATGTGTGGAATACTCACGAAACATTAGCAACAGGATTTAAGATATAATGGAATTGAAATTTAGCGATCAACATACCAGAGTTCTAGGGACACCATACTTAATTTAGCTGAATTAAGTATGGTGTCCCCAGAACTTGAAAGCCAAAAGTATGCAGATTCACCTCCCCAGCTTTCGAGAAGTGGCACCACCCCGCCATAGCACGGATGTCGTGGGATGTTCGTGGTCCACATTCGACCTGTTCTACCTTTGTGTTGCGAGTGAAACGGGCTTTCAGCATAGATAGTCTCGGCTTCCTCGCGCGTCAGCAACTTGTCGGCAACGAGATTCTCTATGCGACTCTTTAAAAAATCAAGAGATGACAGCACCAGTTTTTGGCACATTGAATCAACTTCTCCATCTGTTAGTCGCGTATAATGCCATACACGCACTCTACTATATTCTAAGATCGGCGATAGTATCTGTTCTCTAAGCTCAGCATAGGCCGAATAGAACCGATTTGGTTTTAAGCTTTGATACGGGGAGCTATTAAGATGCTCATCCATTAGTTTAGAATCTTCTTCGTAGTAGTTACGAATTAGCTCAGAATGATCAGATAGTATTGTGCTAATTTCAGGACTGAAGGTTTTTGGATTCCACGAATCTATCATTGTTTCAAGTATATCCACCTAACACAGAAGTGAGCGGCGCGGCCGTGGCCATGCCTGTTGTGTTCTGGTAACTGCCGCGCCCGCTCCGCTGCTTGGTTAACAATTCTTAGAGCCTCGTTTTCGGGGTCAAAAAGAAGGCGCTAAGATCATTTTAAACCGTTTTTTCATTCTGTTTTCTCACAAAAACAAGAAGATCGATTGGTCCGACCCCAAGATCTGTTACACGAGGTGTGGACCTGTGGAGTAGAGGGAGGTTCTGGGTTAAATAGTTGAGAAATGGTTTAAGGATTAGTTGAAATGGTTTGGAAAATTGAAAAGGTTTGTAAACGGGTCATGGGGGAAAAGGGTTTGGGTCACTTTTTAAAATTAGGTTGAATTCGAGTTGGATTTTACGCAAGGTTTGGACCTGTTTTTCAAAATGTCTCTCTGGATAGCAAAAATATTATTGACCCTATTTACACCATTTACAATCCTTTCAGTCTAAAATTGGTTTTTCATTTCGATGAGATTTTTTTCTAATTCTGATATTTCATTTTTAGTATACGGTGCGAAAGTAGAAGAGATAATACCTGAAAGTTTAGTTTCTTTTTCTCTATTTTTGGTACTAATAAAATAATGTTTACTTAAAGATGCACTCGCCTTGTTGATCTGATCAAAATTAGGAGTTGGTAGTTTTTGGTTTATTTTACCCATGATTAAGTGGCTATCGGAGATTGGAAGAAAAACCTGTTTTAAATCGTCTAATGGAGAAATTGTCGTTTTAAATACTAACTCTGGACCATACTGCGGAACAGTACCAATATCTCCTAAAATAAATGTGTCTTTATTGCCAACAATTAAGCTCCAATGAAAATCTCTAAATTTCCGAACAAATTTATTAGGAGCTATCCCTTCAGCTAATAGAGCGCTAATATGAGCTTTTTTCACATGCTCGGCTATGTCGCCTTTTATTGCTTCATATGCCGCAGAGTAACTAGAACTTATTTGGTTGAAAAAAGAATCAGGCATGCAGTCTGGAAAAGAGATTAAATATTCTTTTAACACTATTTGTTTATAATGTTCTGGCAATGAAGGGCATTTTTTCCCTAACACTTCAAGCATTTGTGTTTTAAATTGTTCTGGATTATTTTTGATAAAATTTGACACTGTCTGGCGATTTTTTTTGGGGTCCCTTTGGATATTGTTCAAAGTTTGAAATACGGTATGGGTGACGTCTTGAAATGAATTCCTAATATTTTGTGTCCGTGTCATAAGGTGCGCAAAAAAATCTGATGGAAAAGCGCTTTCCAAGGGACAGGAAGATGTTTGCTGCCTTAATTTATCCAGTTGTATATGATAGGGACCTTCATGTTGTGTTATGATATCATCAAGATCAGATCCA
>JAOTSI010000421.1 GCA_029865005.1 Desulfobulbaceae bacterium | reverse complement strand
TTGATTAAATTCGTCTCATATGGGTGATTGTTTTTAGTAAAAACCCATGTATAATATTGGTCGTTATTTTGCTTTTTTTTTCGTATGCTACTAAAGAATCCCTTTGAAAGGAATTTAGGTATAAAATGCTGTCGATTACCCGCCATGCTTTCTCCTGAAAATACAATAGACTTGTACAGGGCACCTACTATCGTGGTGTGCAATATATAGCGAATGGAAAATTTTCCCTACACTGTATGTTGTGTTTTTCCATTACGTTGGAATAGTTAAAACTCAGTGCCTGTTTTCTTTATCTCCACTTGATGTCGCCGTATAGTTTTTTTGCGCACTGGAACAGTAGAAGCCCAGTACCTTTTTTTGGCTATATCCGGGTTTCCCAAACGGCATTTTCTTCAAACCTAACAGAATGACAGAGCATAGAAGAGAAAAATCCTGTGCAAGAAATCACGAGGTTCTATGCCTCAAAAACTATAGTGTTTTTCGATTGTAGATTCCTTCAACCTTAAGCTCAAAAGCAACCAAGGGCCACCCCTGTTACTTCATCGCCGTCGACGTCAGTCCAGTGCTTCGCGAGGGTGAGACTGACGCCGACGGCGATGAAGCAACAGGGGCTTTAGACCCATATTTTTAGTGCAATACACCATTTGGGAAACCCGGATAGACCCCTTTTTTTGTAGTAAAATTAACTTTTCCCCTTAACTGCCCCTGGATAACTCCTCGGTGGTTGTTACCGTCGTTCGATTTCAAATAAACAATTAAACGATGCCCCGCCCTGCCTCCCTATAAGTTATAGGTATTCAATAGATATCCCTCATTTTGAATATAATCTTAGATTATGGCTAATTTTCAAAGTTGAACTTGATACGTTTCTTTTCCGCAGAATCAAGTTTATTCCAGATTACTAAGGGGATATTTACTAATCGTTCTCCCTCAGGTAATGACATTAACATTTTTGGAACTGTATCATTTGGGTCCAATTGTTCATCTGGTGGAAATGTTATAGCAGCAGTACAGTTTAATAATACTGAGCCCGCCGTTTCACCAGTGCAGGAATAACAAACATCACCACAACAAAACCACCAGCCAGCTATTCCTGATTCTACGACAGTGCCACCTGCTTGTCCGGATTGTGCTTTGGTAATGTTTTGAACGTTATCCTCTGTTATTCCTGTCTTCTTGCTTGTGCAAGCAGAGGTCAAGGCGACTAATATTATAATGAAAATATTGAATTTTCTCACAATAGACTCCTTTCTAGTTTTGATGGTGACGGTGAAAATAATGTAAAAGGAATATTTTTACCTTAACACCTCAGCAGTTTATTGGGTGGATGTATTTTCGTTATTAATAAATCTGGTCACTATCCTAAAACTTAGCACCAGCACATATTCTTTTTCAGCGAACATAGAAGTGAGCGGCGCGGCCGTGGCCATGCCTGTTGTGTTCTGTTAACTGCCGCGCCCGCTCTGCTGATTGGTTAACAATTCTTAGAGCCTCGTTTTCGGGGTCAAAAAGAAGGCGCTAAGATCATTGTAAATCGTTTTTTCATTCTATTTTCTCACAAAAACAAGAAGATCGCGTGGTCCGACCCAAAGTCTGGAAGTGTATCTCGGCCGTTATGTCTTTCGCGCTGCGATTACCAATGCACGCATACTCGAGGTTGATGATAAAACCGTCACGTTCCGATATAAAAAGTGGAGAGGGAAGAAAGCTGGGGACAGGCGAAAAAAGAAAAGAATGGGAGAAAAGAATGGGAGAAAAGAATGGGAGAAAAGAATGGGAGAAGAATGGGGACAGGCAAATAATATACTTTGGCAATTTCATCACGGTAGACCGGAGGAGTGCGGCAAAAATCCCTCCTACAGAACATTTCGACAGCAGTTAGGAATAATTCTTTTGAAAAAAGACAAAAATATAAGCCAACCACCTACAAAAATACCCACTTTTTCCTTGCTCCCCTTCCAGCCTCCCCGTATATTTATTTAAGAGCAGTGTACAGTTTCAAATAAAATGCCCTAAAGGCAAAACATCCCAGCAACGCGAAGGCGGTTTAATTCAACAGAGTTTTGACAGCGGCTTCGTTGCACTCAGCGCTGCAAAAACTCTAATCCGTTATGTCCACTTATAAATGAAACTTTTAGCAAAAAAAAAGCACCGAGTATTAATAATTATTTTTGCTTTCTTATCAGTATTCCTAGGCTTCCGTTATTTACTGGTTACCTCAGGCAGCCATACTTATGCTTTTGATTTAGCTACACAAAACGAAAGAGTTGTAAACACCTTGGGAATGCCAATAAGAAAAGGATTTTTTCAAGGTGGTAATGTATCAATTAATGCCGATTTCTCTAAAACTGCATCCATCTATATCCCTGTTCACGGGAGTAAAAAAAGCGGCGTAATAGTTGGGCATGCAAATAAAGAGAAGAAAAATTCAGAATGGTTTTTTTCTGAACTATATGTTGAACTCAATGACCAACAATGTATAAATATTATAAAGTAAGGTACATAACCATGGGCTCAGAAGGGTCTGACAGGCACGTGCGACGCTTTGTTTTTATTGAAGCTACAAGCAACTGGCAAGCTGGCATGTAGTTCCAGGGCCAGCCCCTTAACCCTACGTTAACAATCCAAAATGAACCTATTCAAATCTAATTATCCACTCATAAGCTCTCTAACAACATATGATAATAATTATAAATTCGATGATGATCTTATAAGTAGGCATACGGTTGCTCATAAAGAGAAAATCAATGCATTCGAAAATAATGAACTATTCTCGAGGTACTTTGGTTCTATATTGCATGACTCACCGATTATTCAAATATGCAATGATAAAGACCTACTTCAAATTAAGGTAAATGACTATCAGTGCTTTGATTTTGCATCAGAGACATGCCATGCTTTTGGAATAAAAGTGCCACGAAAAAAATTGATATTTCCCCTTACACTTAAATTTCACCATCCAAAAATACAGTTGTCTCGAATCAACAAAAACGACAAATTGATATATGTAAATAAAACAAAATATATTCCTAAGTTAGCCTACTGGCTACATGACGAATTTCAGTTTATTTCAGAAAAAAATATCAAGGTCGGTATCCTTGCAGAAAAAAGACCATGCAAAGGAAATAAGGGTGAATTGTTACTCGAAGTTGATTCTTCTTCCATTGAAGCCCACGAAGAACAGAAAGAGTCTTATTTAAATATTTTCGGCAAAGCCTACTTGCAATATTGGAATAGGTTTCGTGAGCAATGGAAGTCTCAAGGCTATCTGGCTCACGAAGATATGGTTCTGATTTTAAGCGAAAACAACAAATGAAGTTCTGGAGACACCATACTAAATTCAGCTAAATTAAGTATGGTGTCTCCGGAA
>JAOTSI010000191.1 GCA_029865005.1 Desulfobulbaceae bacterium | reverse complement strand
AGACTTCTTCCTTTGATTGCTCAATGACGTATTTCCGCATGTGATTTCACCTCTTGAGTGAGTTTTTTGATAAGGTGAAATATGACATATTTAATAATAAATTCAATTAAATATATGCATGACTATGGATATTATTCTCACGGATTCAGGTATGAATGTAGTGATTATCCGCTAGCTAATCTTCGAATGCTTAAAATTAATAACTCAGAATCTACCGCAACCATAGAAAAGTTCGATTTGCAAACCTTTAAGGATGATGGGGAAGACGTTGTGGTTGGGTATTCTCCTGATTTTGATAATAGTGCGTCTATCTCAACAGGTAGAAATTTTGTTGGAGTTAAAAATCGAAATATTGAAAAAGAGGGGTATGGGACGGTGGTGTTTGTTATCTCAGATAACTTAACATCCGATGAGGCAATACAAATACTTAAAAACCAGGGGTGTGAGGATGGTCAAATTATGCAGCTTGACGGCTCCACTGTCGCTCAGTTTTCCGAAAAAGTGAATAATGAGTGGCGGATACCATAACCAAATCTCGGCAAATGCCACAGGTTTTTGGTGCTTTTAATTAACTTTAACGTTGCGCAATTCATAGCACTTGCTCTAAAAAGCCTTTATTCTTATCCGATTATGCGGGTGAGAAAATGTTACCAACCGTTAATTATAACCTTTTTTTCGAGAGCACCATGGCAACTATGGCACTTTTAAGCATTAATCAACAAACGCAGGGTGAACATTAACTTGTAGCGTTATTAAATTAATTGAATGTAAAATATCACGTTACGTTTCAAGGTGACTGTAAGCTAATCCTTACGGTTCGGAAACATATTTTTTCGTGATAACTAACTGTAACTTCGCTATTTCAACCTGGCGCAGTTCCAGTTCGCGAAACATTTAAGAATAAGATTTCACGTTGCTTAAGCCGCATATCTGATATGGATAGGGATAGTCTGGGACAGGTCTTGAATAAAGTCATATTTTAATTGCCTCCTCTGGCAGTAGTGCTGGTCGTTGTGTATATGTCCGTTTTGGTTAGTCTTACCAAAGTCTGTGCGGAGGTCGAGATGTAAGTTGTGGTTATTGTGGCCGCCAGTCGTAACGACAGAAATTGATGAAGTTGATTATCCTGCAAGTCGTATAAAGCATATATTTTAAACCAATCCATGTGCACTATTTATTTGAAAGAACATGTTTTTCTTTTTGTTTTTAACATGTACGCAATGTATTTATGGTTACATGTTAAAGAGTAAGAAAAATTGTACGGTTTTTTAACTAATTCGTGCATATATATGTTATATTTTTTTTTTAAAGTGTACGCTTTATCCGACTTTTAGGTGATTGTATCGCTAAATTTCAACCAAACAAGTAATCCCAACCAAAGGAACTTCAAATTTTTGGCAGCAGAGGCGTTGGCGGTAAGTGGGTTCGGGGTCTATGGCGTAGCGGGTATGAGGGCACTGATGATTATGAGCTGTACTGTTGGGAGTTTCTTGTGCCAGATATGCTTGGATTTTTGAAAGAGGGTTACTGCCGAGGTGGGGGTCGTGGAAGAGGAGGGCTTTGCCTTGGCGTTTTAGTTGCGTTCGCTGCCGGATTTCAGGGAGCTAAGGGCTTCGCCACCCGGGTAATTGACTGGTTTAAGATCGGTGTAGTTCAAAAAAGATAGGACTGCGGGTCAGGAATGGTATGACTCTTTGCATCGTGCCAGTTTCATGAGCTCGGATGAGGGATCGGGTTCATGGCAAAAGGTGTGTTCAGAGATCAGCTCCGAGCTGAAGGTGGCAGCGAGGTTGTGGCGTGGCAGAGGAAGAGTTATATACTTAACTTGCCTGTTCTATATATTACATTAGTTGGTAGCTGTTAGCGAAGACCGCCGGGAGTGCTTTTCTTTGGCGAAAAAAATAATTACTGACCCTCCCCCTCACCAAGATCTCATCTTAAACAAACGCCCTTGCTCATTTTCATCATGCAGCGTCAATATGACCTCGCCGGGATCAAAAAACGGACCCTCTATTTCATCCCGCATCGGCAAATCCGAGTCAATCAACGTGATGATTGGCTGGAGGCCCAAGTTAGCATACCGTCGAATGACCGTAAGCAGGTTTTCTTTTTTACGATTATCAAGTGATTCTAGCACGCCGTCATGAAATACAAAACGAGGAAAACAAGCGTCAAGATGCACACGCAACACAGCCAGATCAAAGGCAATACACAGTAACTTACGATAGGTATGGCCGAGGTCGGCGCTGGTCGCAGTTCCGGCTTCGTCAAGGATTTCGGCTTTGAACTCCAGGTGTCCTTTTTTGTTCGGCGAGACACTCAAGAGCGCCTTATGGTCCATCACCTCCTCGACGATTTCGCTGAAGAAGAGGCGAATTTTTGAGAATAGACTTGTTTTGTCACCATTTTGCTGTTCAACATCGTTTTCTATTTGCGTTTGCCGGCGCGCCAGTACCTCATTGAGGGTTCGTATTTCGGAGCGTAACTCCTGCAAGCGTCGCAGCAGGCTCCGTTGCCGCTCCAGAGAGGTGATGTCGGCCCGTAATGTCACTATTTCATCGGAGACCTTTTGGTATTTGTCGAATACGTCCGTGTTGCTTAAAAATGCCAAGATGTCGGATCGCTGCTTGCCCAGTGCGTCGAGGTCGGCGTTTGTCTGTTTCAGTTCGGTTTCAATCTCATCACGCTCCTCCCGAAGATAATCACGGCGTTCTTCCGTTATTGCGCTGTTAAAGGCCATCAATTGTTGAAAGTCTTTCTTTATCTGCCCCTGGAATAACACTCCGGCCTCGTTGAACAACCGCTGGGCCTCGTCTGGGTTGAACAGGATCCGCTCCTCTTTGAGCACTTCGTTGATTTTCTTTTTATTTTTGTTCAGCGAATAGCGGCCAGCATTAAGCGCAGCGATTTGCTCGTCAATATCATCGACCAATTGTTTGGTACGTTCCTTGTCATGGGAGCGAAAATCGAAAGCATCGAGTAGTTTTTGTTTCTTTTCGGCTTCCTGTTGCTTGAGCAGCAGGATACCTTCGATCTTGCTGATATCCTCAATCGAGCCGCCCAGCTCCCTTTCAATAGTTTTTGCTGTCGTCTTTGTTACTTCCAGTATCTTTTCCTGCTCATAGTGTGAGGCGATCAGCTGAGCGTTAAAACCCAGGATATGAGCCAGAAAAGGCTTCCACCCCGAATGTGGACCGAAGAATTTACCAAGGTGGACCACATCGCGGTAATCGCCTTGCGTACGTAACTGGTAGCCCAGTCCATTGCGATAGGACCAGGGCTTGAGCGCGCGCCAGTCCAGCAGGCTGTCGAGCATGTTGACAGACTGCTTGAACGGCATGTCTAGGTGGTCCCATTCGGCATCCGGCAATCCGCTCAAGTACGGTCCGCTAATTTTATGTTTCTTAAAGCTGATTTTGCTGGCGTTCTCGACTCCACGGCGCACTGTTACGTAGGAACCATCCGCCAACTCGACCTCCAGAAAGAAAACAAAGTCTTTGAAAAGCTCAACATGTTTGAATAGGAAGAACTTTGGGGATCGTTTGGCGAGAAGACAGAAGTCGAGCAAACGGCCCAACGTTGTCTTGCCGAGGTTGTGCGTGTCCTTGTTGCGGTTTTCGGGTAAGCGGATTTCTGCTAGGACAACGTTCAGGCCTGAAATGAAATCGACGGGTTCGAACAATTTTGATTTATTGGAATAAAGTTTAGACAGCTTCATTAGGTCCCACGTATTCAACGGCGTCGGTTTTGGGATGATAGTCGATCAAGTCTAATAGATAGAGAAAATTCAGCGCTGGCATGAACAGAACGTCACCGCCGCTGACGGCACTTTTCACGTGGTTTAGTAAGCTATCGTAGTTATCGAGACGACGAGTTTTTAGACGCGCCAAAAGCAATAGTGAAACATTGATGACCGTCCGATCTGGATGGGAATGTTTATTCGGCCTGAGCATCGACTTCCTCCACTTTACCAATATCACAGATCCAATACATGTAAAAAAGCACGGCGCGTGTCAACCGTTTGTGGCTGCGCTGGCGTAATACGGGATCGCGATTGAACAGTAAGTCTGATAGATACTCCATTAACATAGCTAATCTGTAGATCAGTAATCAATACCAGTTCGGGGTCAGGGATTTTTGCCACTCCGTCCTATTGGCCACTACGCTGATAGGTTCGTACTGCGCGGTTATGTTCCTTGAGGGAGGCGGAAAAATGGTGGGTACCGTCGTTTTTGGAGACGAAATAGAGAAAGGGGGTGGCGGATGGGTGGAGTACGGCTTCAAGTGAGGCACGGCCGGGATTGCAGATGGGGCCCGCTGGCATACCTTTGATCATGTAGGTGTTATAAGGGGTGGGGGTGCGTAGGTTGGCCTTGGTCAGATTGCCGTTGAATTCAGCAAGGCCGTAGATCACCGTGGGATCGGATTGCAGCTTCATGCCGGTTTGCAGTCGGTTGATGAAAACTCCGGCAATAAGGGGGCGTTCCCCTGGCGCACCAGTTTCCTTTTCCACGATCGAGGCCAGGGTCACCACCTGGTGGGGGGTGAATTCGGGGTGGTCCTCTTCGCCCGCTATTTCTTTCCAGACCGCGTGAAATCGTTGGGTCATCATGGAAATGATCGCTATTTCATCGGCTTCTCCCCTGGTTAGCAGGTAGGTGTCGGGAAATAGGTAACCTTCGAGGCTCCCCTGCTTCAAGCCGAGGGAGCGTATTAAGGAAGGATCACCGCACAGGGCGATGAAAGTTTCTTGGTCGACCCAACCGTCTCGGGCCAGTATTTCGGCAATCCGTTGGGCGGTGAGTCCTTCGGGAAAGGTGAGGCGGTGACGAATGGACCGGCCGGAGGCCAAGAGCTGCAAAATTTGATGGGGAAGGGCATTAGCCGGGAGCTGGTACTCCCCTGCTTTTAAACGACCGGAGAGACCGGTGAGCTTAGCGGTGATGAGGAAGCGAATATCGGCGTCCACGGCAGCCTCGTCGCGCAAGATGGCTTGAATGGTGCGAAGGCCGGAACCCTTGGGGATGAAAACGATCCTCTCCCCCGGTCCGGTAACCGGGGAGAGGATGTAAATGCCAAGCCAGAGAGCTGCGCCACCGATTGAACAAATAACGAGGCAAACGGTGGTAAGCAGTTTTCTGAGCATAAGCGGTGTGTGTGGGTCTTCGTTATGGGTTTGGGTCTAGGTTGGGTCCCCTTAAGCCTTCTTTTTGCGGGTGGTACCGCTTTTTGCTTTTTTCTTGCCCAATGCTAATTCCACAACTGCATCCATGTCTTTAACCGGATGAAAGGTTAGCTTTTTGCGTAACTCTTCAGGGATCTCCACCAGGTCCTTGCTGTTTTCGTCAGGGATGATGATGTGTTTTATCCCAGATCGTAATGCAGCCAAGGCTTTTTCTTTCAGACCACCAATGGGCAGAACGCGACCGCGCAAGGTCACTTCACCGGTCATGGCAAACCCTTTTTTCACCGTAATTCCAGCCAAGGCAGAGTAGAGGGCTGTGGCGATGGTGATTCCTGCTGAAGGACCATCTTTGGGGATAGCTCCTGCCGGAACGTGAATATGGATATCTATCTTATCGAAATGATCCGCTTCAACCCCGATATGCTCATGCCTACTACGACAATAGCTCAGGGCGGCTTGAGCCGATTCTTTCATCACATCGCCGAGCTGTCCGGTAAGGGTGAGTTTGCCTTTGCCGGGTAGGACCGTTGTCTCAATGTGGAGAAGCTCTCCTCCTACTTCAGTCCAGGCCAGTCCTATTACCACTCCCGGTTGGGTGATGGCATCCAAAGTTGATTCTGGCAAAAATTTGGGTGGTCCCAGGTATTTTTCAATATTAACCTTAGAGACAGTATATGGACCTTTGCCGCCCTCTGCTATTTTACGAGCAAGCTTACGACAAACCTTGCCGAGTTCCCGCTCCAGATTACGTACCCCCGCTTCATGGGTGTAGTAGCGGACAATTTTCTCAAGGGTTGGGTCTTCGAGTTTAATTTGTTTTTCCGTAATACCGTTCTGTTCAATTTGGCGAGGTAATAGGTATTTGCGGGCAATGACCATTTTCTCTTCCAGCGTATAGCCGGAGAGTCTAATAACCTCCATCCGATCAAGAAGGGGACCGGGTATGGTGTGGCTCATATTGGCGGTGGTTATAAACATAACCTTTGATAAATCAAAGGGCATGTTGAGATAATGGTCGGAAAATGTAGAGTTTTGTTCCGGGTCCAAGACCTCTAGGAGGGCGGAAGACGGATCGCCACGGTAATCAGAACCGATTTTGTCGATCTCATCCATCATCAAAACAGGATTATTGGTATTAACATTTTTGAGACCCTGAAGGATTCGACCAGGCATAGCGCCGATATAGGTTCGTCTATGTCCCCTAATCTCAGCTTCATCTCGCATGCCACCAAGGGAGAGGCGGTAGAATTTCCGGCCCATGGCTTTGGCTATGGCCTGTCCAAGGGACGTCTTGCCGACGCCTGGAGGGCCGACGAAACAAAGGATAGGTCCTTTGGTGTCTTTTTTTAATTTACGTACTGCAAGGTATTCTAAAATACGTTCTTTAACTTTTTCAAGTCCGTAATGATCCTCATCAAGAACTTCGGAGGCCAAAGTAAGGTCAAGACGATCTTTGCTTGATTTTTTCCAGGGTAGATCAATGATCCAGTCCAGATAGGTGCGGATGATGTTGGCTTCCGAGGCATCAGGATGCATCATCTCAAGTCGTTTGAGTTGTTTTTCAGCATCTTTTTTAGCGTATACGGGCATTCTCTTTTTCTTGATAACTTCCCGTAACTCTTCTATCTCCTGGGAGTAACTATCTTCATCGCCCAGTTCCCGTTTGAGAGCCTGCATCTGTTCGCGGAGAAAATATTCTCGCTGAGAACGGGACATCTCTTCTTTAGCGTCGGATTGAATTTTGGCCTGAACGGTGGATACTTCTAACTCTTTATGAAGCAGGTCGGCAACCAGTTGCAAGCGGCCCACCGGATCAACGGTTTCAAGAATCTTTTGCGATTCGTTGACTTTAAGGCGAAGATTGGAGCCAACCAGGTCGGCCAGTCGACCTGGTTCTTCAATATTGTTGATGATCATCATCAAATCTGAGGATAAAATGCCGCGCAGGGACATAATCTTTTCAGTCTGTTCGCGAACGGTACGCATTAGAGCTTCAAGCTCTACGGTAATTTCCGTACTCTCTTTTTCTTCAAGGAGCTCTACTTCCACCTGAAAATAAGGTTTGGTTTGGATATAGTTTTTAACTTGAGCCTTGGAAAGGGCTTGAACCAGAACCTTTAACCGACCGTCAGGTAGTTTGAGGGTACGCATGATCATTGAAACCATGCCTATTTTGTAAATATCATCTGGTTCCGGGTCGTCGCGTGTGGCATCTTTTTGGGTTACGAGCATTAATAATTTATTACCATTTACTGCTTCGTTTACCGCTTCAATGGAAGCTGGTCGACCTACAAAAAGAGGGATAATCATATAGTTGAAGACCACCACGTCGCGAACAGCCATCATTGGCAGTTCATCTGGTATTTCTAAATCCTGGGTATTTTCACTGAAATCATCCATGCTAGTGGATAACGTATCGTTAAATTCCACAGTTTCCTCCTGATTGTCGATCAAGTGACCGGTTCTTAATAAGCGATATTTTACCGTGTCTGTCGGGTTTGATAAAAAGATCATACCCGGCGATCCGTAAATTTATGAATGAGAAACAAATGTTTTTGTCGTTTAAAACAAAATCCTGTCAGACTCTAAGCATATCCAGTTATGAAGTCAAGCCGATGTGAGGTATGAAGCAATAAACTTTTTTCTTGTATTTATTCTAGTCGGTCAATATACAGAAGCGAATATATTTTTTTATTTTTCCCTTATTATGAATTTTAACCTCATATAATATTTAATTGCCATGTTTGACGCCCAAAGTTTTTTCGATTTGACCCGTTTTCCCCATTCTGCCGTTTTTGCCAATACCAAATATTGTTGGCAGGCATTAGCTAATTTGAAACAATTCCTATCAACAATTACCTCCGATTCCCCATTATATGGCTGTCGTTACTTAGGAATGCCCCTGCCCGAAACATTGGTACTCTACGATGGGGAACTCCTAAGTGGTACCACTTGTGAAATTGAGTATGGAGACACTTTAAAAGGTGGCTTGCAGGTACGTCGTGAGGGGGTAGTG
>JAOTSI010000192.1 GCA_029865005.1 Desulfobulbaceae bacterium | reverse complement strand
ATAGGGGAAAACTTGGCACCGTTCTGGCGACGATTATCTGGTGCCTGTAAAGGCACTCTCTCCGATTTTTAAGTCCACGTTTTTGGACATGGCCGCCAAGGAGAGACCAAATGTTCCTCTTTCTAGCTCGGCCCGGCAAATGAAATTGGTGGTCTACAGCATACCTACGGCGCAAAGCCCGGAGAAAGTAGTTGAATATCTCGGTCGATATGTCTTCCGATCCGCGATTACCAAGGCCAGTACTCTCAAACTGAATGAGATAACGGTCACGTTCCGCTATAAGAAATCAGGAGCAAAAATTGAAAAAGGTTCACGTGTCCAGAGAGGTACCATGCAACTGCCGATTTTTGAGTTCATGCGCTGCTTCCTTCAGCACGCTCTGCCACGGGGCGTTCACAATGTCCTCTATTACGGCTTGCTCAGCCCGGCAAATATGATCTTGTGCCGCCGCTTACAATTGATCCTCCACAAACCGGTCACCGATGAGAAGCTAGAGCAGGATCTCACCGAACTAGAGATTGACGAACCGACCACCATAACCATAACTCGCCCTTGTCTGCATTGCGGAAAGGGCTTTATACATAGAGGATCGGATCTCCGGCCCACTACATCCCTCTTTTTACATCAAGCACCACCGATGACCCAATGACGTATCTTTACAGTATAATAATTATTTGGCAAACTTAACACAATCGACAGGAGGCATACGTCAAAATCAGCGCTCCACAACACTTCAACGAAGTGTTGTGGATAATTCTCCAGGAAAACAACGTAAATTCAAAGTATTTTCCAGTCAAAAAGCCCTATTTTTCCTTACCCCTCTTCCTTCCTCCTCGTATATTTATTCAAGGGCAGCGTACCGTATCGAATAAAATGCTCTAAAGGCAAAACACCCCAGCAACGCGAAAGCGGTTTAGTTCAACAGAGTTTGACAGCGGCTTCGTTGCACTCAGCGCTGCAAAAACTATAACTTCTTACAATTCAAATGCATTAAATGAAATACCTATATTTCATCTTGGCTATTTTCTTAATGACCATCAGTGTGTATGCACAAGACGACAATTCACTGTTTGAGGGACTGGGCTCTTACTGTTCCAGTACACAATATGGAGTCGTCACTTTTTCTTGCATTATACAACATACTGTGCTTTTTCGTCGGCCTGGAACAGTGGGAGCCCAGTCCCCTGTTTGATGGTATGGCGAAAATTGCATCATCTGGTAATCCAGAAGCTCAATATCATCTCGGTATGTTCTACAATAACGGCATAGGAACCAGCAAAAATATAGCAAAAGCTTTCGAGATGTTTCAGAAATCATCTGCTGGCGGTAACCCTTTAGGTAGCTATAAACTCGGTTGTTATTATTCAGGCCAAGGAAAAGGTGTCGTTAAGAATGATCAAAATAAAGGTTTAAAATATAAACTTATAGCTGCGGAAGCTGGTTATGTAAGAGCTCAACAGGATGTTGCCGCAAAGTATTTCAATGACAACGACATACAAAAAGCTATTTCATGGTGGGAACAAGCTGCAAATCAAGGATACCCCAGTGCTTTTTATTCTCTATTCGCTGTTTATTATGATGAAAAATTCAACACAAAAGATTGGGCCAAAGCATATCAATATTTAAAAATAATTGAGCGAAATGTAGATGAAGACAAGAAGCAAAAAGTTGCTGAAAAAATATAGGAGATCAAATCAACTTTAACACAAGAGCAACTCGCTCAGGCTCAAAGGTTTGTGGAGGATTTTACACCTCAAAAAACTAGTTTAACGATAAAAGCTTACGCAGGAAAAAAAGAAAGCATTGAATTCATTCAAAAGCACAAAGAAGATAAACCGTAGCCATTTCAATTACTTGACTAATGCGAACATCTGCGGCGCTAGACGCGAAAAACCGGTGGTAGCCCGGCAAGTTATGAATGACGTAACATTTCGCACTAAACAAAGTAGATAAGAATGAGTGAACATAATCCGTTTAGTGTATCAGAACAAGCTGATCCACGCGTACGCGAATTGATAAAAAAGCCGTTCTTGTGGGATTGTGTATATAAATTGGCACCGTTAGGAAGGGATAAAAGTTTCGATGCATATTATGAATGACGAGGCTAGTATGAAAAGAACCTAAGCGTTCATAACAAGTACTTTGTCATTGATAATGGAGTTACTTCTACTTTGTTTTTTAGTCGCTCAAAATTTCTTATTGCAATTTGTGCATCTTTATTCGGTGTTTTCCTAGTTTTTTTGATAAAACCATGCAATAGCACAATGTCATTGTGTGGCGTTTTTACAAACAGTACTCGGGCTGACTCTTTACCACAATCTACACGAAGCTTATAAATGGTTCCTTTATAGCCCCATATTTTAGGCTTCAGAATTTTCAAGCGGTTACCAATATATATATCATTAAGCTCAGCATACGCATGAAATTTTTTACATATAGCAGCTGCAAGTTCGTCAGAAACCTTATTCAAAAATACTTCGAACTCTAATAAGTCATTATACTCTTGTATGCTAAGTATTTTCATATGGAAAAAGGATGTTCGTGTTGAAGTAAATAATAATTCATCAATATTAAAACATAAAATTTAATCAACTAACACAAGAAATAGAGACAGATTTATTTAATCCTCTAACATCAGAAAATTAAATGTCAAAAAGCGCCAAACAATAAGCTACAAACAGACCATAAGGAGCGCAGTTTCTCTACGAGACACCTGGGAAGCCAATAGCTAACAGGTTAAAAAGATTAATTAATTCAATAAGATAACTATGCCCCACAATAATAAAAGGGCTATCACAAGGATCGCCCCTACGCACGCTCGCAGCATTTCTTTATATATGTCTTTATTATCAACGCACCAACCACCCTATTAACATTGTATTGTTAATTCGGCTTTTACCTTTATATAATAGTTATTTTGATAATATTCTCTCGCTTTCAAATCTTAACCCAACGGCTATAAAACCTGGCTCAACCAAAGCCATTGACGTCACGGCTGTTTTCTATTTCTGCAAGGGTTAACTCGGTGCGACATCGTACATCGTGGATATGGATTGATTCCAAACTTAGCGACTCGATAATCACTTTAGAGTTTCCTGGCAGTTTCCCCCCAAAACGGCGAGCCACTTCCATGGCCGTTGCACGTACCGTGTCTTCAGCAAACTGTGGTTCCCGGTGGGATTTCAATACTATTTCTGCCTCATCAGGCCGTTTTAATAAGTCCTGGGTTACATGCAGAGCTGATTCCAAACAGGAAAGAATATCCTGATAGGTGGGATAATTCCGATTACTTTCCATAGACAAGGTTGTATGGGAACGTTGGGAATGGGTGGGATACGGATAACGCTCCTCATCACTGTTGAAAAGGGCCGCATTGTACACTTGAGTGCAAGGACAAGCGGTGATATGATTAACCCCGGCCCCAATGATAACCCGCTCCTCTATCATATCGGCCTTTTTACTAAGTAACACCTCCAGCATAATATCCACTGCATCCAGGGAACGTTCCTTACTAACTGATGCCTCTCGAAATATAGGAATCTTCCCTGACAAAGAGACCTTACCACTGGTTGCCTCCTGCCTTTTGATCATCCGACGACCCAGTTCAACCCCATAGCCCCGCAAATCATCAAAGGATTGATCGAACAGCTCAGAGATCGCTTCTTCAATCCGCGACATGTGGATGCCTCGCCGATGAGCGGGCAAGTTCACACTCAGGGCAGCATCAAAAGGGAGTCTCGATCCGGCGATATTAGCCCAAACCGTTTTCCTTGAGATACCCACCTCGGCCAAGGGTAGTGAAAAAGCAGGCCGCTCTTTTGGCACATCCCTACTCCCGTCCAAGACCCTTTGGTGCTCTTCTTTGGTAATTAACCCCACTCTATCAACCCTTCCCGCTTCATGGCCGAATACCATTGCTGTACGGTAGTCCATTGTTCTCCTTTTTCCATTATCCATTTTTCAAGATCCGCCAACCTTTGCGTTGTACCGGGAACCGACCTGGAACATGTTGCGTAAGTATCACGCAACATCCGAACCGTACCGGCATACATATCAACATTACCAGAACCACTTAAGCTACGATGATGAAGGCGACGCAAGCTAATGGGCTGCGGACCGGAAAAACCAAAATCATACTGATCGGCCAATTTAAGAAAAAACACCCAATCTTCACCCGTGACACTCTCACCAAACCCTCCACTTTGCTCATAAGCCCCTCTGGTCAGAGCCAGAGCAGAAGGGATCAGAAAACACCAATGAAGAAGTCGAGCAAAACAATCCCCCTGGGCTCCCATACCCTGGTCCGGGATAAAAAACTCTCCACCGTTAACATCATCCATGGTTTTAACCGTCCCATAGACCACCTCATACCCCTGAGACATTACAGTCAACAATTTGGAGATATGATCCGGCAGCCATAAATCATCAGAATCGAGAAACATCAACACTTCAGCCCGTGACGCCCTCACCCCAGCGTCTCTGGCAAGACCCGGCCCAACTCCATCGAGCCTGATCAGCTTCACTTGCGGAAAGCGCTCAGCCACCATATCAGGAGTAGAATCCAGAGATCCGTCATCAACGACAACAACCTCCAATTCCTTATAATTACAACTGTACACGGATTCCAATGCTCTGGTAAGCATAGTGCATCTATCCCTGGTCGGAATAATACAACAACACTTCATCACTTTAACCTAATGATTTCATATACAGACTACACCCTACCAGGTGGAAAACAAGCTGCCGCCGAACGAAGACGCCCGGCCTGCCTATGTTCGATATACTCTGCCACCTTGGGAAGCATATCATCAAGGTATGCACCTGTTTCCTTATCCGTTACCGTGGTGAGGGTCTGCCCGAATAGACACTTACGCTCGCCCCCACCTGTTGAGGGAAGTCCATGATCCTCCAACACATGGCGAGTAACCATTTGCTCATCAAACTCTTCATAGACCGGAAAGAGTGTAGTAACGCCGAAACCAGCCGAAAACTCAGCTATTTTATCCATAAACACAGGCTGTTGCTCTGGATAATACTCTTGTCTTTTGGCATAACCAGTTACCAGAAGCGGCACATAATGCTCCATGCAATAGATGATGGACCTGGTATGCATAGCAACTTTACAGGCGATGCATACTAAATTCTTGCCGTTGTAACGAGGCATTAATTCCTCATACCGATCCAGCCACAAACCCTGAAAAAGACGACCCATATCCAACTCCATCATTTCCGATTCAGGAATACCTTCTGGAGTTGTAACATTGGAGGACAAAATTCTTTTCGCAGTCTCATAACGGTTACGGGGCCAGTCATGGAACCTACTCATTCCATTCAACATATGAAGCAAATGTATCCGCATGGGGCGACCGATATCGGGATGATGTCCGGTTGCTCCCAAAGCGTAGAGGGCCAGAGAATCGGTACCGCCTGAAAACATAATGGCCAACTCTTGTTTCATTACATATGCTCCTTGTAGTTCTTATAGTTGTTGTTATTAGGAAGATACTTTATATCTACAGATGAGTTCATCATATTCCGTTCGTCGACAGGAGAGAAGCTCCAGAGATTCAAATGGATTACCCAATGGTTGCGGACCACTCACTAAAGACGCTGCTGTTTGGTCGCCAGAGAGCTTCGGAGTTATGGTGAGAGAAATCTCATTTACAACTCCTTGGGCCAGAGCCGCATAATTCAAAACACCACCACCTTCAAGCAAAACCGATTCTACGCCACGCTCGGACATATTTCTTAAAATTGCTGGCAAAGAAAGACCATGAGTCACCTCTTCAACGCTAACCACTTCGGCTCGTCTCTTCAAACGGAGTGCAAGGTCGAGAGCAACCTTTTTTGATGTAAAAACAACTGGTACAGGACCCTGACAAAAAATCTTTTTATTTTTTATTGGAAACTTACCAGAACCCGAAATTATCGCCCGCAATCTATCGTCAGGAAGTATTCCATCTGGACCACGCATTTCCGGGTCCGCTGCACGCAAAGAAGCAGCCCCTAACAAAGAACAATCGGTCTCAGCGCGTAGCTGCTCCAACAAACATCTATCCTCAGGGCTCCCCATGGAGGCGGGGCTAATCCTCCCACACAGAGTCATTGCTGCTACCATAATCACGTGCATGGGCTTTCTCTCTTTATAACCGTTCACGGGGGTTAAAACAAAAGATCTATAATATCAGTAATGTAAACATTTGACAGTGCTGCGTATGTGTGTAAGCAGGCCGGTGTACTATAGTTAATCCTATGTGAATCCGGCCTGATCGCACGCAGACGTAGTGCTGGTAAACGTTTACCTCTCTTTATAACAAAATCTTACCATACCGGGTAAGTAGTTACAGATACCTTACCATTTTAAAATTTTCCATTTTTCCAACATACCCACAAAGAGTCATATGCAGCTAACAATCTGTAGTTAGGTACTTTTCGCAATCTTCCTCCAGCACCACGTCTGGGCGAGAATCAGGTCGAATTCAGATAAGATTAACTAGCTCACCGGCCTGCTTGCACACATCCGTAGCACTAACAAATGCCTTACTAGACCGATATTATATATTTTATCTCTTTAACCCGATGAACGGTTACTAATATTTAAAGCATAACCAAAGTGTACTTTTTAAAAAAAAATCCTTTTCCACCTATCATATAACAAAAAATGATCTAAAAAAACAGTATAATACAAGAAACTACATAACTAAGACGAGCTGCCGAAGAAGATTGAAGCGGAAGTATTTCATCCCATGAGCCTGTACTGCACTAAACCCTCAAAAATGCAAATACGCTTGCTGGACAACTACCTGAGTTTTGTGTCATACTATCAACAAGAGATGAAATAAATAAATATGGACAGGAGAAAAGGTGAGATGGAACAATTGAATCAAGCACAAGATACAGACAAACAAGCCCTCAACTGGGCAATGTTGTGTCATTTATCAGCCCTTTCAATTTATATTGGTATCCCCTTCGGGAATATTTTAGGACCATTAATTATTTGGTTAATGAAAAGGGCTGAATACCCATTAGTGGAAAAAAACGGCAAGGAGTCTTTAAATTTTCAGATTTCGGTAACCATTTACGCTATAGTTTGCGGGCTGTTAATGTTCGCCTTTATAGGCTTCATACTCCTTCCAACACTATTAGTAATACAGTTGGTCCTTACCATAATCGCAGCCGTAAAGACGAGCGACGGCGAGCAGTATCGTTACCCATTTACCATTAGATTGATAAAATAACGTAGCGTTCACCAGCACTACGCCTACGATCAGACCAGATTCACATAGGATTAACTATAGCTCCCCGGTCTGCTTGCACACCTCTGCAGCGCCGGTGAACGGTTACGCTAATTTAATATACCACTAGCTTAAAGTGGACACAGGTGTCTTAAAATTATATAGTTGACACTATACCTACTAAAACTCATACTTATGTGCGAGAATAACTATATAAAAATTAGCTACCATTAGTCTTTTAAGAATTCTCTACTCTACGTAAACTTCAGGAGTGTGACGCACAATCTCAGCATCCACGAGGTAAACCACCTCTTCGGCAATATTGGTGGCATGATCGGCAACCCTCTCCAAGTGACGCCCCACAGAGAGCATATGAATCAAGCAGTTAGCTTGATCATGATTTTCAACAATGACCTCCTTAATTTTCTTGTATGAATTCCGGTTATAAGCATCTACCACATCATCTTCCGCCCTTACCATATGTGCCTGTGGCACATCCATATTAACCAATGAATCAATACTGTGACGCAGCATTTCCTCTGCCTTCTCGGCCATTTCTCTAATATTGAATTCAAAAGAAAATTTTTTCCATGTGGCGAGATACGCTGAACGTTCGGCAATATTGACCGCTAGATCACCAATCCGTTCTAAATTTTTATTGATCTTTATTACCGCAATAAAAAAGCGTAGGTCAATGGCAACCGGCTGATGAAGACCTAAAATTTTAAGACACTCTTCCTCAACTTCAACCTCCATCTCATCCACTTCGATATCACGGGCGATAATCTCTTGTGCCATGTGGGCATCGCGCTTAATAATGGATTTAGTGGCGAGATACACCATATCCTCAACAACGGAGCTCATGGTAAGTAACTGTTTTTTATATTTTCAATTTCTCTTTCAAAATGTTTAGACATATTATCCTTTCTACGTCACAGTTCCAACTGCCTCCTCAGGAACGGGAAA
>JAOTSI010000190.1 GCA_029865005.1 Desulfobulbaceae bacterium | reverse complement strand
TAATCTGATGGCATTATAAAAACAATTAATTGTTTCATCCGTTTGCCCTATTTTAATTAGGCAGTCACATAGATTTTGTAAGCTATATGTATCGCGCGGATTACTGAGCAGGGCGGCACGAAACTCTTCTGCTGCTTCTAAATATCGTTTTTCAGTTTTATAGGTATATCCAAGGACCAAGTGAAGATAATGATTATTACTAGTTACTTCAAGGGATCTTTTAAATAACGTTATGCTATCTCGCCAATAATGCAATTGACTCCATGAAAGCATAAACATTATTACGGCGAGAGACAGTGACAAAGAATTATATATTTTTCGCTGCGATGTCAGTGAACTAAATGTGTCCCATAATCCCCAGGCAATTATGATATATAGTCCAATACCTGATAAATAGGTGTATCTGTCCGCCATGGCTTGTGGTCCTACCTGGATGATGCCGATAACCGGTACCAGGGTTCCAAGAAACCAGAGCCAACCTATCATATAGTAGGGTCGTTTTCGTATAATTCTTGCAAATAATATTGTTATCCCAGCGAGAATAATAAATGAAATAATAAGTTGCCAAATGGGATGGGTGTCAGGGTAGGGGTAGATAATAGACAGGTTGGTAGGGTATACGGTTTTGTAAATATATGATACGTATGAAATTACTGCATTGTCAATTCTAGCGATCAAGGGAATACTGGTAAAAGACTTTACGAAACCAGCTGATTGTTGTGCTTGAAAAGTGACTATGGCTGAAGCAATAGTTGGAACAAATAATGGTATTTTTTCTAAAATTACTTTGAAATAATTACCTCTTAACTGTAAAGGGATTAATCGCTTGATGTTAGAAGAAGGGGAGATAAAGTGAACTCTGGTCAAGGGCCAAAAATCAAGCATTAATAGAACAAATGGCAGGGTAATTGCCATCGGCTTAGCCATTAGTGCGAGTAGATAACAGAGGAAAACTCCAAAATATCGCTTAGCGCCGCCATGTTTAACATACGAAAAATAAAAATAAAGAGAGAGTAAAACGAAAAATACACATAATACGTCTTTACGTTCTGCCACCCAGGCAACTGATTCTATATGGGTAGGGTGTAAACCGAATAAACATGCTGCCAAGCCGCTTTGCAAAGGCATGGCAGATAATTTATTGAGTAAATAAAATAAAATAAGCGTATTTGCTAGATGAAAGAGGACGTTGGTGAGATGATGTTGACCGGAATTAAGTCCATAAAGTTCCACGTCCAACATATGCGACATCCAGGTCAAGGGATGGTAATTTCCTGCATCAAATGTGGTTAGAGCCCAATATATTGATTCCGAGGTTATACCTTTTCGAACCATTAAATTATTAAATACATAGATCGGCGTGTCGAGCATAATAAATTTGAATTGTCCGACTTGAAGATATAACGCCAGGGTAGTTACGGTAAGAAATAGATAGATCCATATTTCAATACGAACCTTTGGGGTGGCCTGATAAGTTGGGGGGAGGTTACTCATAATATATGGAGAAGTATCTTATGGTAAAGATTAATCAAGTACTATTAATATATAATTTACTGTTATAACTAGCTGATTTGGTTTCACCCAAGTGTAAGGGACGAAGATGTCATATATTTATGCAGTTGTTGCTGCTCGCTATAGCTCTTCTATGCAGGCAAGGGTAACCGCATTAAGATGTGGTACCGGTGAGCGGTAGCTTTTACCCTTAGTTGCCAGTAACCATATTTAATAACATTATAATTTTAATTTTGCTAGATTTGTTCGTAATTGTAACCGTTCACCGGATTAACACCTGTTACCACTTACAAACTCGCATTTTATTAAATCAGCTAGTTACTAACCATGTGACCAGGTACGGTCGGTGAGCCATGGTTAATCATTTGTAAATCCAACCTGATCGCACGCAGTGGTGGCACAGGTGAACGCTTACCGATAATGGTGGTTCCTACCGGTATACGGCATCGAGGAATTTGGCAAAAAAAAATGTAAAATTTAGCAGTAGACGTTCACCAGCCATATAACTGCTTGCATATAAAACCTAATTTCTACAAACACTCACCAGTGATGCATACTCATGCAAATCCTTCCGGCCGCTATAGACTTTCAGCTAAAATACAAATTTTCCGCATTTCCATATGCCACCATTTGGTCAATACCTGGTGCTTGATTTTTTAGTTCATTTAATAGATTTTGTACCCATCCATTGTTTTGCCATGTTGAAACGAGTCGTTATTGCTGCTAAAATGGCCACATAAATCACTGCCGAGCATGACCCGATGGCGGTTATTTTCTTCTTTTATCAAATCTATCCGTTCTTGTTTGGGAACAAGGGGGTCCGTAGGGTGTTTTCTTTCAAGGCAGACAACATTTTCATATGCTACCCAAGAAAGGTCTACGTAAAGGTTTGAATACTCGTTGAGCATATCCCGTACCATTGTATGATAATCAGAATGGGTTACCCTTCACGATACCCCGCAGTGAGCCCAAACTATGGTGTATTACTATGCCGCTCCAGGACCTCTCTCATTTTATGAAGGTAAGCGTAGGACTTCTTTGTCTGATTAACACTGCCCGCTACGCTGGTGCTGTTTTGATGTAAGCAGATGGGAATATTTTTCTCCTCGCAGAAATTATAGATGGGCTCCATGGAAGGATGATTTGCCCGGGCTATTTCACTAATAGTCAAATTTGTCAGATCATCATGCCTGAGGAGAACCACACCAATCCTTTTTCAGAAAGGGTATTTATCAAACATATAGAGAATATACTCTATTGCAGACTTGTCAGTAGGGTCAAAACCAACAAGGGTGGGAGCGAATCGATCTTTATCCTCTTTTTGCAGTTTTTGGTAATTTCAGGCAACTATTTCATCTGTTGAAGCGTGGTAAATGCACCTGGAATTATCATCTAAATAATAAGAAGGCTCATGGGGTTCAAAAAAATCCAATTTTTTCTTAACTGGTAGCCCAAAAATCACATTTTTGGGCTATATTTCCTTCATCCATGGATTCTATGTTCCCTTATAGTTCAACCTTTGTATAACTAAGATTTAAGCTTACTTTTAATATTGTTAAAAACGAATAAAAAATCCCCGCTAAACGAATAACTACCGTTTGGCGAGGATTCAACGCTAAGGCTATAATAGCTTAGAATTAAATTACAATCTAAAGGTTAATCATCTAGGTCTACCCTTAGAGTATCAAGCTTGGTGAGCAGCGCTTGCTTTTTACAATTTAATGGGTCGATACGTTGGGCGAGCTTCTTTTTATCGATCAAACCGTCCTGGTAGAGGTCCAGTACCTTATCGATATCAGCTTCCACGCTAACTAGACGATCCTGCAATTCATTTTCAGTGGCTTTGAGCTTTTCTATGGCCCGGTCAACCCGTATGAACTCTTGAAAGGTGCGATCATAGTGTTCGCTGTTATAGTATCGACAGGTATTACAACCTTCAATTTTTCGTGACATCATGACCTGCTTCTTTCCCCGACATAAAGTCCCTTCAACACGGGCGCAACGTGAGCCATGCTCTGGATAAGCGGGACAATCTTCTTTGACGGAACAATCAAACATTTCCCAACAATTCATTCATAACCTCCAAAATAATGGGTGTGGGGCCATCAGCCTTGTGGCGGATGCTTTTATTGCTCTCTTTCCCGTGCATACGATTAACCAAGGTGATTTATGATCTTATAGATTAACAGACTCATATACTTTCCTGTGGCTCAACAATTCGCATGTTGTGTCACGACTCTCTCCCTTGAGCTGAAACAATTACAATTCGGGCTAACACCTTTCTGTAGGAACAACTATGTAACAATTACCTTGTGAGTATACCATACCACAACGTGGGGTAAGGTGAGAAACACTAAATCACTCAATGGTAAAATAAATTATATTTTTAAATTGTTAATTATTACTGAGGCAGTCTGGGAAGGGGAGGAGGATCAAAAAAGGGAGAAGCGTACATTCCAACCGTTATCACGGATATGATGGATAATAGTGGATTTTAATAATTTGGAATCAAAAATATAATCAGCTGGCTTGGCTTTTACCATACTCGCTATCCCTTCAGCCGGCTCCAAGTCAACCGTAAGAAGAAGTTGCGGCCTGGAGAACCAACCCACTTTTATTTTGGTAAGGGTAGGGTCCCATGATGTTTTCCTGAACTGATCGTTCAAGGTAACTATTTTTCGATGGTTATCAAACCGAATTTGCAATTCATAGACTTTTGCAACCTCTTGTTTACCCATGGCGGCGGACCAATCAGCATCTTGATGGTTCCAGGTAAATAGTAAACCTTTACGATTTTTAATCACCTTTACTGGGCCTTGGTGATCATTTATCTCCAGCAGTAGGGCGACCAGCAAATCGTGCACCACCGGTTCTCCTTTGCCATAGAAAAACCAGGAATAACGAATAACAAAACTTAAAAAAGTAGGTAAAAACAAAAGCGCCAGAGCTGCCCAAAAGAGCAACCCCATAAGAAATAGCTCTCCCTCCAGGTGGGGTCGAAGAATAATAAGCGGCACAATGGCTACTCCATAGAAAAAGAGTATGCCTATAATTCCTGCCATCATACGTAGATAGAAAACAATCATATTTTTTTTGATCAACTAAAAAATATTATTATATAGTTTGGCAATAGCCGAAAAAACGATTTGTTGAATTCATAATTCCCTTCATACCAATGAGCAGAGGGAGATTATCAATCCCATGGCCTAGAGGAAAACCGGTCCAAACAGGGAAGTCAAGTTCCTTGGTAAGTTCCAGGACTCGGCTCCCCACTCTAACAGCAAGATCCTTGTTTAACTCTTGATTGCTACCGTTACCACGGTCAAAATCACCGAGAATCAAGCCACCTAGACGATCAAGTTTACCGCCAAGATATAATTGCGTCAACATCCTGTCAATGCGATACATATCTTCACCTGTATCTTCCAACACAAGAATACTTCCGTCCCAGTTAATTTCCCAGGGAGTGGAAAGCATGTGGACAAGAGTTGTGAGGTTGCCGCCCAGCACCGTTCCACGTGCATTGCCGCCCCGTAATAGTTCTATCTGATCACCTATCTCGTAGGAGGGTATTTTCCCATTGAGCAGGGAAAAAAAACTTTCCACTGATTGTTCAGAAGAAGTTGCCAAAGTGGAGAGAACCGGACCGTGAATACCGACCAAGCCCCCATGGCTATATAGCGTGTTGAGTAATACGGTTAAATCACTAAATCCAATTACCATTTTAGGATGACGGGCCATAAACTTCCAATCAAGTAAATCGATCATCCGTAAACAACCATAACCGCCACGAAGAGCCACAAGAGCACGAATAGAGGGGTCGGCCCACAAACGCATCAGCTCGGCAGCACGCTCTTCGTCCGATGCGGCAAGATAATCCACTGGGCTTAAAGTTTGTTCTGTTACTAATAGCTTATAACCGGCATCTCGGAAAAGACGTAACGAATTATCAATTTTATTTTGGTCCCGTACCGGTCCGGCCGGGGAGAAGATACCGATGGTATCGCCGGGCTGTAAGGATGGGGGGTAAACAGCCTCGCCCCTTGGTTCAGTCACATTACATCTCCCCTTGGGAGATCCATTTCTTTATTTCGCTCATAAATCAACTTTAAACCGGTAAGTGTGAGCAATGGGTCTGTTATATCAATAGATTCACTGTAGGGCGCTATCAAGCGGCCCATGCCTCCGGTGGCAATAATATCCACCGAATCATTATCGGGAAATAATTCAGAGGAGAGCCGTTCAACCATCCGGTCAATCATGCCGCCGTACCCGTGCAGAACCCCTGACCGGATGGCATCTACGGTGTTCGTTCCCGTAACCCTGGTGGGAGCCTGACTGATGTCTACTCGTGGTAATTTGGCAGTGCGCATGGCAAGAGCATCTAAAGAAATTGCAATGCCGGGTAGAATAACTCCACCCCGGTACTCTTTATTCCGGGTCACACAATCAAAGGTAATGGCTGTGCCGAAATCAATTACGATAAGATCATTATGAAAACGATCATTGGCGGCCACCGCGTTAACGATTCGGTCGGCTCCCACCTCTTTTGGATTATCGATGAGTACCTTTATTCCTGTTTTCGTCTCATGGGTCACTACCATAGATCGGTTGTGGATATCGATAGCTAGATATTGCTTAGCAAAGCCCAACCAACTGGTTTCCAAAGTGGGTACAACTCCGGCCACGATAAACCCCGAGATATCATCAAAATAGAGATTGGCCATCTGAAAAAGGGAATAGTAACGAATGGCTAATTCATCTATAGTACGGTTTTTATCCGATTTAAGTCGCCAACGGCGCACAAGTTGATTTCCCTTAAATACGCCACTCACCGTGTGAGAATTTCCTACATCTACGCAAAGAAGCATTGAATTTTATATTAAATGTTGATATTTGTCTTGATTCACTCTTGTGACACACAGTAGCGCATCCAGATGAAAATTTCCAGTTTCACACCACAATGGGGCAAATCAACGAGCCGGTTGGTTTATGAGTACTTTAATTAAAGCTCAAAGCATACGAAAAAAATATTAACAGTTATTTAAAATGATATTCTAAAAATTATTATTTTTCCTATAACGCAGAGACTGAGCCAAAAAACTATAAAGCAACAAGCTCACTAATGGGGAGTAAAAGCAATGACACCTTTTATTCAAGTGGTAACAACGGTAGAGAAAAAAAAGGAAGCCGAGCGCATTAGTAATGCGCTGGTTACTGCCCACTTGGCAGCATGCGTGCAGGTCAGCAAATGCAAAAGCATTTATAACTGGCGTGGTGAGGTGCAAAATAGCCAAGAGTGGGTACTTACCATAAAAAGCAGCCAAGCTTTATTTACGGAACTGTGTCGAACTATAGAAGATTTACACACCTATGAGGTACCTGAAATTATAGCTGTTCCTATTTTGTTCGGCAGCGAGAAATATCTCTGTTGGTTAAAAGAGGAGCTGAAGGAAGCTGAAGATGTCGACTAATGATAAAAAAAGCAGTAAGGGAAGGCGGCGAAGAAAACGGGAGTTCAAGTGCCACTGCTGTAAAATGGAACAACCGTTTTGCTGGAATTGCAACTGCGGCTTTCAAATTTGTCCGGAATGTTTTGCCCAAAATAAATGGGGAATCAGCAACGGTCCCACTTGGATCTGTCCAGATTGTGAACGGATTCACCTCATGGAATAGGGTACAAGTCACCAGAAGTCAATCTCGTTGTATTCAGCTACATTACAGGTAATGCACCATGGGTCCGTTGCAGCTCGGCATTTTGGTAATTCTGGCTGGTGCACTCTGCTTGAGTATTTTATCCATATATTGTACACTGTTGCGAAATGCCGTTCCATAGTGCCAATCCAGCAGGTGATAGGCCGTGAATGCTGAGGCCAGAGTGCAGCCAGTACCATGGGTGTTAGAAGTTTTTATTCGCAGGTGCGGCCAGGTGATGAGTTCAACTTTTCCATCCGGAACCATCACCAGTCGATCGGTTATTTGAAACTGATCTTCAGAATGTCCTCCCTTAAGCAGCACCGCACGTAAACGGGGAAGCTCTTCCAGGAGTAATGTTGCCGCTCGTACTGATTTGGCCGTGGTGTCTACTTCCTGATCAGCCAATATTGCTAATTCGGGAAGATTGGGGGTTAGTACGGTGGCAATAGCGAGAAGTTCCGGCGAATAATTTTTTCCAGGTTCTATAAGGTCATGGCCGGTGGAGGAAACCATTACCGGGTCAAGAATGATCTCACCGGAAAAGTGGTTCAGCACTTCGGCTATGGTTTGAGCTATTTTATTCGTACCCACCATGCCGATTTTTATATGACTTACATGATGATCCTGCAGGACTGCCATAATTTGTTCACGTACCAGGCTTGTAGAGAGAGGCTCTGCCCTGGTGACCCCTTTACTGTTTTGTACCGTAATGCAGGTTATAGCCGATGCTCCGTATACCCCGATTCTGGTCATGGTCTTCAGGTCGGCTTGGATTCCGGCACCACCAGTGGGATCGGATCCGGCAATGGTCAAGGCAGTTGGGACGATATTCTTTGACTTATTTGATGCGTATTTGGTAATCATAGATTCCTGAAATTTGCTGAAAGATATATAATTGCGAATTTTTACTATACGGTTGTCCGAAAAATACCGCAACTATTAGCTTGTAAAAAGCTGCACATAAACCTTCACACGACTCAATTTTCATGTCTGGTCAAAACTACG
>JAOTSI010000189.1 GCA_029865005.1 Desulfobulbaceae bacterium | reverse complement strand
CATTTGCCGGGAGCTTTTTCAGTTACTATTCCTATGCAAGGGGTGTGTCTGGAACGAAGTTGTATTTTTCCCCGCCATGGCAGGCAAATGTTATTAGTGAGTGTGCGTACGTCTTCAAGTAAAAGGGATGATGAAAACAGTTCATCATGCTTACCGATAATAACCCGGTTATTTTCGCCGTCAAGTTTAGTTACGTACCAAGGGGTGGCGTCTGGAATGGATAACCCTTTGCGTTGTCCGTTGGTATAGTGCCAAATGCCATGATGTTGCCCAAGAATTCGTCCATCAGTTGAAACGATTTCGCCATTTTTCTCAGGTATTCCCTGTTCGCGGAAGAAAGATGGTACATCTTTACTGGCCATAAAACAGACATCTTGACTTTCGCGGCCTTCAAAGTCGGTGAAACCTAGTTGACGAGCCTTAATATATACATCTTTTTTGCAGATTTCGCCTAGGGGAAAAATCATATGGGCCAGTTGTTCAGGGGTGAGACGACATAAAAAATATGATTGATCTTTACTCGGATCAAGGCCTCGTAATAAGCGAAACTCATCTTTATTTTCTACTCTTGCATAATGGCCGGTGGCTCCTTTGTCCATTCCGTCTTCTCGCATAGCAGAGAGCAGTTTGCCGAATTTGATAGTATGATTGCAGAAAATGCAAGGGTTTGGGGTGCGTCCGCTTAGGTAGGTATCAATAAAATATCTCATGACGGTTTCGCGAAAGTAATCTTCTAACTCAATTATTCTAAGAGTTATCCCTATTTTATCTGTCAGGAAACGAAGGCGTTTAATATTTTCATCTGTCTCGGGTAGAGGAAGGCGCATGAAATAGCCGTGGACCAAGTGACCCTGTTCCATGAGCAGGGCTGCGGTGACGGTGGAGTCGACCCCGCCGCTCATAGCGACCCCTATTTTTAATCGTTTCATCGTTGATGCTCAATTAGCCGGTAATGAATTCTTTTACTAAGAGTGAATGGTTAGAGGAGAAAACTGTATTCTGTTGTAGTGCTGGAAAATAGCAAAAGGAAAAAAACGGTAAGGAATGATAAGGATTCAATTGTTAATTTTCCTTAAGTAAACGAATATCACATGCTTCCGAGCGATTATCATTGGCCGGGTTATCTAAGATACGAAATTCAAATATTTTAGAAGGATCAAGGAAAACGTGGTCGCTGTCGAATGTGGCTTTGGAACAATGAAAAAATACGGTTTTATTCGTCAACTTTTTATCTTCCAAATAAAAATAACGAAAAAAACCAAATCCACGATCTGGATTGTAATTATCAACCGTTCCTCTTTGCCATTGTTCTTCGTGAGAAGGGGCAAGGTGTGGTTGATGATTTTGGATAGGAAGTAGGCCGGGGATTAGAAAGCCGGAAAGAAAAGAGTCGGCCACGATTTTTAAATCCGTACTTACGTTATGAAAGCCAATGATTTCTACCCGGCAGCCCATATTTTGCAATGCGATAACTAAACGAATAAAGTCGCCATCACCGGTGAGAATAATGATGCGGTCAAGGTTTCTGGCCTGTAGGATAGCGTCAATGGCCAAGTCCATATCGGCGTTGGCCTTGGTGTTGACATTCCCATCTTCATCATAGAAGCGGCGGACATATTTTTTTATGATTTTAAAGCCGCATTGGCGAAGTTTATCATGATATGAATAAACTTTTTGACGGTAATCTTGGTCTTTTTTAGTTCGTTCCCGATCCTCGGCTAAGTAACAATTTGCCCTGAGGAGAGTGGACCTTCCGGAATTGGCAAGATCGGTGAGAACATCATAGCGCATGCCGTAGCCTCCGCACATTTTGATGTTCTCAGCGTCTACATAGATACCGGTTTTCAGCATGTATTACTCCCATTCTATGGTGCTGGGCGGTTTACTGGAAACATCATAAACAACCCGGTTTACGCCTCGTACTTCATTGATGATACGATTGGATATGGCGCCCAAAAGTTCATAGGGTAATTTTGACCAGTCAGCGGTCATGGCGTCCCGACTGTCAACGCAGCGCAGGGCCACCACATTTTCATAGGTCCGACTATCACCCATAACTCCAACAGTTTGAATTGGCAGGAGAACGGCAAATGATTGCCATACTTTGTGATACCATTCAGCTCTTTTTATTTCTTCTAAGACAATAACGTCGGCTTGTCTCAGGATGTGAAGTCGTTCAGCGGTAACCTCACCCATGATCCGGATTCCTAAGCCGGGACCAGGAAACGGTTGACGATGAATGGCTTCTTCAGGGAGGCCCAATTCAAGACCAAGTAACCGGACTTCATCTTTAAAGAGTTCGCGCAGTGGTTCAATGAGTTCAAGTTTCATTATCTCGGGAAGGCAGCCCACGTTATGATGGGATTTGATAGGAGCTTTACCTCGAAAAGTCACAGATTCGATAACATCGGGGTAGAGGGTGCCTTGAGCTAAGAAAGATACCTCACCAAGTTTATTGGCTTCTTCCTCAAAAATTTTAATGAAACCAAAACCGATTCGTTTGCGTTTCTCTTCTGGGTCAACTACCTCTTTGAGTTCCTTGAGAAAATAGTCCTCGGCATCCACGTCAATGACGTTGAGTTTGGTTTTTTCTTCAAAGAAGCGTAGAACGCTTTTAGTTTCACCGCTCCTCATTAGGCCGTTATTGACAAAGATACAGGTTAATTGTTCGCCTATGGCTCGGTGAACCAGGGCTGCAGTAACCGAGGAGTCAACCCCGCCGGAGAGAGCACATATTACTTTGCGGTCACCAACCTTGTTGCGGATATCGTCAATAGTTGCATCAATAAAGGAGTGCATTGTCCAGTCGGGAGTACATTCACATATACCAAAGATGAAGTTGCGCAGGATATCAACCCCAATTAAGGTGTGGGCTACCTCAGGGTGGAATTGTACGGCGGTAAATGGTTTTTGTTCGTGGCGCAGGGCGGCAAAAGGTGAATGTTCGCTGTTTGCAGTGACAATAAAGCCTGGTGCTGCTTCTTCAATTCGGTCGCCGTGACTCATCCAGACCTGATGTCTGGCCTCCCCCGTTTCTAAACCGGCAAATATTCCAGCGGTGTAATCTACAGAGAGTTCAGCTTTGCCAAATTCTCTTTTTTCAGCCCTTTCCACTCGTCCGCCCAGCTGTTTGGTCATAAGCTGGGCGCCGTAGCAAATCCCTAAAACCGGAACCCCCATGCCGAAAACTCCCGGGTCACTAATTGGAGCATCTTCGTCATAGACGCTGGCCGGGCCACCTGAAAGGATAATTCCGGTGGGGTGCATGGCTTTTAGCGTTTCAAGGTCAAGAGAATAGGGATGAATTTCACTATATACTTTCTGCTCACGGATTCGGCGGGCAATGAGTTGAGTTGTTTGGGAGCCGAAATCCAAGATGATTATTTTTTGTTTATGTGAGGCCATAATTATTCCTAATTAAAAATGAGATGTCTCGTTTAGATAAAAAAGTAGTGTTATATCCCTTCGGTTCGATAGTTGGGGGCTTCTCGAGTGATAATGACATCATGAACATGGGATTCTTTGAGACCGGCAGGTGAAATCCGAACGAAGCGTGCTTTTTTGTGTAGCTCTTCAATGGTGCTTGCGCCCACATACCCCATACCGGAGCGAAGTCCTCCAAGGAGTTGGTAAACCACATCGGATATGGGCCCGCGATAGGGTACTTTTCCCTCAATGCCTTCGGGAACAAGCTTGCCGGCACCTTCTTGGAAATAGCGATCCTTGCTGCCTTTTTTCATGGCACCAAGGGAGCCCATTCCCCGGTATCCTTTGTATTTTCGTCCTTGATAGAGAAATGTTTCCCCTGGAGTTTCATCGGTTCCGGCGAAAAGGGAGCCGATCATGATTGAATGGGCTCCGATACCGACAGCTTTGCAGATATCGCCGGAGAACTTGATACCACCGTCAGCGATAATTGGAATACCGTGTTTAGAAGCCTCCGCCACGCAGTTTTGCAGGGCTGTGAGTTGGGGAACCCCAACTCCGGCTACTATCCGGGTGGTGCAAATGGAACCGGGGCCAACGCCGATTTTAACCGCATTGGCACCTGCTTTTATGAGGGCTGCGGTGCCTTCTGCAGTTGCCACATTTCCGGCAATTATCTGGAGGTCGGGGAACGCAGATTTTACTGTACTCACCGCTCGCACCACACCTGCAGAATGACCATGGGCGGAATCGAGAACCACCACATCTACTCCGGCATTCACCAGGGCTTGGGTACGTTCAAGCATATCGTCTGCAACTCCAATGGCTGCGGCGGCGAGTAATCGTCCTCTCCCGTCCTTGGCAGCTAAAGGATATTTTTTTATTTTTTCGATATCTTTTATGGTGATAAGGCCTTTAAGTATTCCGGCATCATCAACAATTAACAATTTTTCAATGCGATGTTCATGAAGAAGTGCTTTGGAGTGCTCTAGGGTGATACCTACGGGGGCGGTGACTAAGTTTTTGCTAGTCATTACGTCCCGAACCCGGAGGTCTTCATCGGAGACGAAGCGGAGGTCACGGTTTGTAATAATACCTACCAGTTTTTCGTCTCGTAATACGGGAAGTCCAGAAATTTTATAATTACCCATGATAACTTGAACTTCTGCAACCGATTGATCCTCGGTTACGGTGATGGGGTCAATGATCATGCCTGATTCAGACTTTTTAACCCGTTCAACTTCTTTAGCTTGAGCAGATATACTCATGTTTTTGTGGATAATACCGATTCCACCGGCCCTAGCCATGGCAATGGCTGTTCGATTTTCGGTGACCGAATCCATGGCTGCACTGATGAGCGGCGTGTTGAGACTAATACCATTAGTGAGATGAGTGGCAAGTGACACTTCGGAAGGAAGTACTTCGGAGGCCGATGGTACCAGAAGAACATCATCAAATGTATATGCGGGGGGGATATCCTGTGGAAACATATCTTTTCCTTTTGCAGCTGTATAATTAAAAATATTGTATAATGGTTATATATCGTATGAAAAAAGGTCTTTTTTTCCATTAACGACCAGATTAATATGATCGGTAGGAAGAGACCTTTAAGAATCATTAGTTTAATGTGTAATTAAGGAGCGTTGGGCAAGAAAATAAACAATTTTGCTTGTTTTTCCTTCCGAGGCCTTAAAACGAAAATATGTAATGTAATTTCTGATCAGGTCTTTAGCTCGTTCTGATGAAAAAGTAAATTATTATCCTATAGTATCGTAAGATGAAGGGATGAACAATTATTTAAATGCCGGAAAAATAAAGCCCCTCTCCTGAAGAGGATCTTTACACTATTGCACGGTACTATACTGTAGTTTGAAGCTAGTTTCAATTACATGATCATTAAGGGTCCATGGGGTAAATTTATGGCTAAAATATTGGAGATTAATCCTGATAATCCACAACCACGTCTAATAAAGGAGGTGGTTGATACTTTGAAAAAAGGCGGCGTAATTTGTTATCCCACCGACACCATGTACGGTATAGGTTGCGATATAAAAAATGCCAAAGCTGTGAAACGGGTTTATCAGATAAAAAAAAGACCAAAACAAAAACCTTTCAGTTTTATGTGTTCAGGCCTGAAAAATATTAGTGAGTATGGTCATGTGGGAAATACGGCCTACCGGATAATGCGAAAAAATCTTCCGGGACCCTATACTTTTGTCCTCTCAGGGAGCAAGTTGGTGCCTAAGATTATGCTTACTCGCCAAAAAACAGTGGGGATACGGGTACCTGATAACCCCATTTGTCTGGCAATTATTTCCCTGTTGGGTAATCCGATTCTCAATACTTCGGCCACTATGCAGGAAAAACCAGAAATATTGGTTCACGATTCCAGGGATGTTGAAGAACTCTTCGGCTCCCAGCTTGATCTTATTGTTGAGGGTGGACCGATTTATCCTGATCCCTCGACTGTGATTTCTATTATTGACGATATTCCAGAAATTTTGCGACATGGTAAAGGCGATATCAGCTCTATCATTGTATAGTATTTTTCTGGTTGTTTTTGGTTAAGAGGGGCTGGGCGATGTACGCAGGGGTGTCGGTGATCGTCAGCTAACCACTATTGGGTGCCATGAATTATATAATGGTAATACGCTGTAGCTTTTTCCATCCAGTTGTTGCAGGTAAGGTGGCACTTGTGGTCAGCTACAGGTAAGTAGTCGCCACAGAGATATCCTTTTATCGTAAAATAATGTTGAGTTAAATGATTTCGTGGTGTTAGAGTCTTTTGGTCCGATCTCGACGTTTTTAAAAAAAAATATTTTTTGGAATGATATTTAAATGCCGGTGATTATTTTATTCATGCTTCGATCTCGAACCAAAATTAAATAGATTATTAGGGGATGAGCGTGGTCCCGGTTTTATTTTTCAATCAAAACTTCTTTGAGAGACTTGCTCATAGTAAAGTGCAAGGTTTTACGATCAGGGATATGCATTATCTTGCCAGTTTTAGGATTTTTTGTCGAACGTGGTTTTCTATTGCGTACCGAAAAGCTACCAAATCCCCTAATCTCGACACGCCGCCCTTCTATAAGAGCTGTGGAGATATTCTCTAAAATTAAGTCCACAGCCTGGGCTATGTCTTGTTTATAGTAATCGCTAAGTTGCGCGGTCACTTCATTGACCAGCTCATGTTTCAACATTGTATGATAACCTCTTTTTCCGGCAGGCTCTTGTCATGAATAGATACCAAGGCCGTATACTAAAATGGGTATCTCTCACCGCTCTTTGAGGTCGTGCGCAAAGAACAGTGAGAGATACCCATTGAAATGGTACTTGTTAAGGATGGCAAAGAAATAATGTTACATTTTCAGCTTTAGAATCGGATTGATTATTCGTGAGCTTAAGAAATCTAAAATGATCAATATCTCGCAATAAAGGCTTAATGCAATTTATTAAGCAGACGAGATCTTAACCCTAATAACCCTAATAATGCTAATTATGATAATTTATTTCTGAACGGATCGTTGTCACGCGATATTGAAACAGTCCCAATATCGAAGAAAGTATAATACAATAGATTGTATTATGATCCGAAAAGCCGTTTCGCTGGACGAAACGACACTCCTCAAAAAATGAAGAGTGTCGATAATTATAATCTCAGTGAAAATTAACTACTATTCGTCGCTACTTTGCTCTTCAGCTGCAGCTTTGAGAAGGTCTCCGAAAGTAGAGGGACCGGAAGGGCTTTGTGGTTGCTGTTCCGGTTGTTTGGTTCCGCTTTCGGTTTGTTCTACTTTTTCCTCTAGCGATTTTAAGGAAAGTCCGATTTTACGGTCATCAGCAGAGACGTTGATAACAGTGGCCTGCAGGGTGTCATTTATGTTGAACATTCCCACAGGAGTCTTAATTTTATCATGGCTTATTTCAGAGACATGAACAAGTCCTTCGATTCCTTCTTCAAGCTGTACGAAAACTCCGAAGTCGGTAACGTTGGTAATGAGACCTTCAACTTTTGAACCTAACGGATAATTATTTACCGCTGCTTGCCATGGATCTGGCTCAAGTTGTTTTACGCCGAGGGAGAACCGCTCGTTTTCTTTGTCGATTTTTAGTACAACTGCCTGAATGGTCTCTCCTTTGGAGTATTTTTCGGAAGGATGTTTGATCCTTTCCGTCCAGGAGAGATCGGAAACATGGATGAGGCCGTCGATACCTTCTTCGATGCCGATGAAGATTCCGAAGTCGGTGATATTTTTAATTTTACCCTCAATGATAGAGCCAACAGGGTAGTTTCCTTCTACAACGTCCCAAGGGTTGGGTTGAAGTTGTTTCATGCCAAGAGAAATGCGCTTGGTGTCCGCTTCGACCTTGAGAACCTGTACTTCAATCTCGTCACTAACAGAGACAATCTTGGAAGGGTGGCGTGGTTTTTTGGACCAGCTCATTTCAGAAATATGAACCAAGCCTTCTACGCCTTCTTCCAGCTCGACGAATACGCCATAATCGGTAATGGATACGACTTTACCGGTAACTTGAGCAGCGACGGGATAGGTATCGGGAACGGTTTCCCATGGATCAGCTTTCAACTGTTTTACGCCCAAGGAGACTCGGTCGGTATTCTTGTCATATTTGAGGACTTTGACTTCGATTTCGTCGTTAACGTTGTACAGTTTGGAAGGGTGGGAGACTCGGCCCCAGGAGAGGTCGGTAATGTGACAAAGGCCGTCCATGCCGCCCAGGTCGATAAAGAGACCGTAATCGGTGATATTGGTAATTGCACCGGTGATGACTTGTCCTTCG
>JAOTSI010000188.1 GCA_029865005.1 Desulfobulbaceae bacterium | reverse complement strand
CAATAGCCAAGCCAACTCCCATGGTACCTTATTACATAACCTTGCTCACCTCACCGGCGGTCTATACCTTAACTTATTACGCACCCCACCGGAAAAGGCTCCCAAAAAAATCATAGAAACCAGAGAACCGATACGAATCAGCAAGGTCGATGGATGTGAAGATATTTCCATCACCAATACAAATGGACGTGTCAACCTGCTCGGTCGGGTAACCGAAAAGATATGCAAGATAGAACTAAGCAGCCCCGATGGACCAGACACCATAGTCATTGAGCAAGAAAATATTATCCATCGAAACATAATTGGACGAAATTGGGCTGGATTGCAGGCTCAAAAGATTGCGCTCATCAACAATAACTCTACCAAAGAAAAACTTGTCGATTTAGGACGTAAATACGGTTTGGTCACCCCAGGCACTTCTCTTTTAGTACTTGAAGATGTGGAACAGTACCTGGAATATGATATTGAGCCGCCTGCTAGTTTGACCGCCATGCTGGAAGAATTTCATCGCCGCAAAATCACACAAAAACGTGATTTGGACCAAGAAAAACAAGCCAAAGTCCAAGCCGTGCTGGCCATGTGGCAACAGAGAATATCGTGGTGGGAAAAGGAATTTCGGGTGGATCCCCATCTACTTAAGGAAAAAAAACAAAGCCAAGCATCGATGTTCTCGCCCGAAGAACAAGTCCTTGATGGAATGGTGGCACCTGACCCTATTCAGGCAATGGCAAGAGAACCCATGATGAATATGGACATGGAACTTGGCGCAGCTTTATCCGAGGAAGCAGATGAAGAAGAGATGAAAACCACCACAGCGACCTCGACCCGATCATCCATCAAGATTAAACCATGGTCCCCAGATACCCCATACCTCAAAGTCATTAAAGCAGCGAAAAAAAACAGGGCTTACGCAGCATATCTTATCCAGCGTCGTGACTACGCCGCAAGTCCTGCCTTTTTCCTTGATTGCGGTGATTATTTCCTGAGTAACGGTCAATCGGAGATAGGACTGAGAGTTCTCTCCAACCTAGTGGAAATGGGACTGGATGATGCCGCGCTTATCCGCATGTACGCTTGGCGCTTGCAACAAGCAGGAGAATTCGACACCGCAATTTCCTTATTGGAACGGGTCCGCGCAGACCGTGAAGATGAACCCCAATCCCATCGCGATCTAGCTTTAGCCTTGAGTCAACGTTGGCAAGAAAGCGGTCACAAAGAAGATGCCGTACGGGCCATGGAACTTCTCTACCAAGTTATTCTCGGTGATTGGCCCAACTTCCCCGAAATAGAAATTATCGGCCTCATGGAACTTAATCGGCTCATTCATTTAGCCGGACTTCAAGGGATTTCACCACCCACCCAGATTGACCCACGCTTTATTAAACTGCTTGATCTCGACATTCGCATCAGCATGTCATGGGACAGCGACCTAACCGATGTTGATCTACATCTATTTGAACCCACTGGTGAGCACGCCTACTATGGCCATAACTTGACCCAAATCGGTGGATTAGTGTCGCGGGACTTCACCAGGGGGTACGGACCAGAAGAATATGTCCTTAAAAAAGCACTGGCTGGTAAATACATTATTAAAGCCCACTATTACGGCTCTTCCCAACAAAGCGTTACCGGTGCTTGCACCGTATACGTCACAGTCTTTACCAATTACGGTCGAGAAAATGAAAAGAAACAAATATTAACCCTGCGCCTGGAACGACCCAGCGACAATGTGCAAGTAGGGGAAATCACCATTGATGGACTTCAGAACTCAATCCCTGAACCTAAACCCGACGACTGGAAAATACTCTTCAACCAATTAAAAATAGGCATGACCATTGACCAAATAACCGCCGTATTGGGACAGCCTGCTGAAATTCAGGGGCACGATAAAACAGTTCTAATTTATCGACCTGCTCCCGATACAGTTATCCATATTACAATGGCACCCACTCTCATATCCGTCCAACAAATTATGGGAGGTGCGGTCCTTGATCTTATACCTACATTATGACGGAAATCGCCTGAGCTGAAATTAACCATAGCTAATTAAAAACTAATCTTAATATTAGAACTCAAAGTATTAAGCAATTCCAGCGCCCTCGTGTAATCATAGCTCTGAACTGCCTTCACAATAACCTTTATTTGCCTATGATATTCAGTGGTTACCAGCAAGGATTCTAAGTCATAAGCTACAGCCTCAGCAGCAGTATCGTGAGCAAAGACTAACTCTTTGAACTTACATAGCAGTGGCCCTACAACCTCCTTGTCAACTTGGCTAAATACTCTTTCTTTATCCTCTTTCACAAGATGTTCAGGTGTCTCTACGTGGTTTCCACAAACCGAAAGATTAAACTGTCGCCGCAAAAAAGTTTGGTTCTTTTGTTTTTTTAAACGAACAGTGAATTGAAAAGTGCTCCCTACACCATACTCACTCTCCACCCAGATCTTCCCCCCCATCAACTCCGCCAGCTCCTTACAAATCACCAGCCCAAGGCCAGTGCCTCCATGTTTACGGGTACTGGAACCATTAACCTGAGTAAAAACTTGGAACAGTCTCTGTTGCTGCTCGGATGTCATGCCTATACCACTATCACGAACCGAAAATTGCAACAATGCGAACTCATTATTTTCTTCCTTCAACATTACAGTAACCAGTACTTCACCTCCAGGGTCATCGAATTTAACCGCATTATCACCTAAACTAATTAATATTTTGGAAAGTTGAGCAGGGTCACCAATAAGTGCGGCGGGAACATCATTATCAATATTAAACCTCAAAGCCACGCCCTTTTCCTTTGCCTTGAGACAAATTGTTTTAGTTAAATTATCAATAACATCCTCTAACCTAAAAGATATATCATCTAAAATAAGGTTATTCGACTCCAGCCTGGAGAAATCGAAAATATTGATGAAAGTGCCAAGCAGATCTTTAGCAGACTTGTTCACATTTTCCAAATAATTACGCTGTTTGGGATCAAGTTTCCTCTCTAATGCCAAGTACGACATACTAATAATAGCGTTCAGGGGCGTGCGAATTTCATGGCTAATATTAGCTAAAAATTCTGATTTGGCACGATTAGCAGATTCAGCAGCCTTTTTTGCTTTTTCAAGCTCCTGAAGATGTTGTCTTAACTTAAGATGAATAGAGACTCGGGCTAGCACTTCCTCGCGCCGGAAAGGCTTTGTAATATAATCCACCCCTCCCTCCCGAAAACCCTTCACCTGGTTATCGATATCATCCAAACCACTTACAAATATCACGGGAACATCTGCCGTACGGGGGTCACCTTTAAATTGCCCACATACCTCAAAACCGTTCATATTGGGCATCATAACATCAAGAAGTATAAGATCAGGTGGAGCGGAGAGAGCAGATTGCAAGGCCAGAACAGGATCGTCAGACGGCCGCACGCGATAACCATGTGCCATCAACATATTAACTAACAACTTAAGACTTTCAGGCGAATCGTCGACCACTAAAATCTCATTAGTTACTCTCAATTCATCCTTTGTTTTATCCATTTAGTTTCCCTCTACGTCAATCACCTGCAAGCTGCTAACCGGTTGACACAACATAATTTCCCTTTTCCCATTAATCACTTTTATCGAGAAGCTCCACAAGTTTGGAAAACCGATAGTTTTTTACCAATGCCCCCAAACCGTCTGCAATACCGTTATCTACCCCACGTATACGTTCAACCGCCCGATTGCTTGCCTCAATATCAAGCATACGCACTGCCACATTCAAGGATTCACGAAGCTCTAACGGTAATCGAGCCAACATCTTTCCCGTTAAAGCGACTACCGGCTCCGCTGCTCTTTTCCTATGAGGTATTTTATAGCTATAGCGCACTCCGAGATGTTGTTCCATCATCTCAAAGATTTCATTACTCCTAAAAGGTTTTGACACTACATCGTCACAACCAGCATCAAGAATACTTTTATGTTCTTCCTTGAAGGCATGAGCAGTTATGGCTACAATTTTCACTTCATTGCCACCAGGTAAAGCACGGATCTTCATTGTTGCCTCGTAACCATCCATTACCGGCATACCTATATCCATCCATATAAAATGAGGTTGCCATTGCTGAAACCGAGTAATGGCCTTCTCGCCATTTTCCGCTTTCATAACCTCAAAACCAGCCCTGGCCAACAGGCCACTGAGCAACAAACAATTTTCCGGGTTATCCTCCACCACCAAAATGCGCTGAATAGGTTGTCCAGGTTCCAGACGGAGCACTGCAGATTTGGGGGCCGCGAAACTAACTGACTCTGTAATATCACTCAGAGCCACCGGAAGTTTAACCCTAAAAAGCGAGCCCTTTCCGAGTTGGCTCTCGACACTGATTTCGCCGCCCATCAACTCGACAAACGTCTTAGTAATAGTCAACCCCAAACCGGTTCCCTTAATATGAGCAGCCGAACGGCCCACCTGAGCAAAAGGCTCGAATATTTTTTTCTCCTCTCCCGGAGCAATTCCCATTCCACTATCTTTGATCGCAAACTGCAGTGCAACCATGGCTGAATCTCCAACAAAGGGCTTCGACCAAACACGTAGAAAAACACTCCCCTCAAAAGTAAACTTCATGGCATTACCAAGTATATTGATGAGGATTTGGCGCAACTTATTAACATCAGTCTTAATATATCCGGGCAGCTCCGGGTCCAATTCCATCTCAAAGAGCAGACCAGCGCTCTCGGTACGTGCGGCGAACATCTGCCTGATATCCTCTAGCAACTGCAGCAGATCAAAAGATGTCGGTTCAATCTCCACTCGACCAGCTTCAATCTTTGACATATCCAACACATCGTTAATCATTGCCAATAAGTATTCGCCACTACGATTAATAATTGAAATCTTTTCCTGTTGTTCACCTCTGGTGCCTGGATCGCGCACCAATTCCTCTGAAAAGCCAAGAATAGCATTAAGCGGAGTACGTAGTTCATGGCTTATATTGGCCAGGAATGTGCTTTTAGCCTGGTTAGCAGCTACCGCTTGCTGTTTAGTGACTTCTAATTCATGTGTACGCTTGATGACGGTCTGCTCAAGCATCTTCTGATGTGCTTCTAGTGCGTTTTCAGCCTGCTTGTGTTCAATAGCCTCGCTTAATGTCTTTGCTATACCATCAATGAGTTCACGCTCCTGGTCCTGGAAAGGGCCTTCATCAAGCAAGGGAAACTCCTTCGTATAATATACCTCTACGGTTCCAATTTGTTTTTTTCCATGCATGAGATTGCTTGATAATTTCCAATCAGTCGTGACAAAAGGACAATCAATAAACTCTCTATCATCATATACAATCCGTGCTTTGGTAAACTCAGGATACTGCCAACCCGGCGGCAGGATTTTAACGGCATCAATTAAAATATCATCCACATTGGCAGATTGTCTTATGGTTTCAGTTATTTTAAACATACACTGAAGCTCTTTTATCCGTTCGCCCATATCATGGACAAGCAAATCCCTCTCTATTTCCGCTTGCTTACGCTCGGAAATATCTTCTATAACACTAATAAAATAATCAGGAGCCCCAGACTTATCAAATACCAATGAAACGGTCAGATTTATCCACACAATGGAACCATCTTTGCGGATATAACGTTTTTCCATAGAATATGTGGATTCTTTACCCTCAATGAGTCGCTTGACATATTGAAGATCAACGTACAAATCCACAGGATAAGTAATATCCTGAAACGTTAGATTCAGCAATTCGTCGCGAGAATAACCCACGATGTCACATAGACGATTGTTGACTCTTAACCAGCTACCGTCAGGCGCTACATGGGCTATACCCACAGCTGCTTGTTCAAAAGTGTTTACCAGTTTCTCTTCACTTTCCAGTAACGCCAATTCGGCCAGCCTATGCTCAGTAATATTCTCTAAAAAAAGCACATAGCCATCCTGAAGTCCATCTACAGTAAGATATGGTACTATCTGCCCCTGGAAATGATGCACAACATCTTTTTTATTGCAAAACGCACTCAATTCATACTCGGTAGTAGCTCCATGAAGAGCTTGATTTATAGGGTCTTGCAAGGTTTTATAAAGCTCTTCACCAACAATATCTTGGATTTTTCGGCCTATTACATCCTCAGGCCTAACATCAAAACAATTAGAATAGGGTACATTTATGGCCCTATATTTCCCCTTGGAATCAACCCATGCAATCAACAACGGATTAGCATTAAAAAGGATACGATATATTTGTTCCCTTTCTTTTACCAACGCACTCTGTTTAATATTCATCCAAGTTAATACTGCAATAAGAAAATAAAGCAGTAACGAAATATCGATAAAGTACAGTCGCCCAGTCCAACCTATCTGCCAATCATCTTTTGGAATAGCAGCAATCTCCCAACTCCCCTCTGGGAGTAGAATTTCATAAACCACAGGTTCTTTATCAAAAATTGTGGAATCGCCATAAAAGGGAGCTCCCTGTTTCCCCAGAGCATCTCTACCTCGTAAACTTACCCTAATCGGTATATGCCCAAGGGACTGTTCGCTGAGCTCAATCATTTTTTTAAAATCAATCAGTACAATCGCAAAACCCCAAAAACGCCCAAAATCACTATAATCTTCATAAAATACGGGTAACCTGGCAACAAGAGCAACACCTCCTTGTAACAACTCATAAGGCCCGGCAATAATCATCGATTTGGTATCAACAGCACGCTGAGCCGCAAGCTTAGTTTTAGGATCCTCTAATAAACGATGCCCTACCGCTTCCCGGTTACCTTCAAGAGGATAAACGTAAGTTACAATTCCATCCGGGGCCAATTGCATACTGCGAATTTCAGGATGTCCCTCGACAAGAATGGAGGTAAAGATTTCAAATTCGGAATCAGTAATTTGATCCTTTTTGAAAATTCGTGACTTAGCAAATGCCTCTAAACCAACGATCTGATGCAAATTTTCCTGCAGCTTGCTTTCAAGATGAGCCCGATAGGAGCCGACCGCTTCAGATACTAATCGTTTTTCATTTTCAGAGACTGCTCGAATCAACGCATCATCCAAAACCCAGAGCACGATAACCATTACAAGAAACAATACTACTGCAATGCTAACATGGTACCACTTCAGATATTTAAACTGTAATAACACTTTAACATTACCGCCTAAATTATTAATATTTACTCGTTTTACAAATATATATTCTGGCTCATTGGGTCCCCGTACATCAGGAAACAAAATACCCCATCTATTTCCATTAAACTATTTGCCTATAAACAATTCTTAGGCTGCAAAATTTACTCTATGAGGCAAGCAAGTTCATCCTTTGTGATTTTTAGAAAATCCACCTCATTCTTTTAGTAAATTTTCCTGAAAAACGAAGAGCCTGAGAATTGTTTATAGGCAATTTATAAAAAACGCATTGATTTATTATCTTCTATCAATACCCCTGCGATACACAAAACTAATCTCGCAATATCGAACATATACCTTGGTCATTTTTCCTGCATGCTTTGACCTCGAATCAAGATAATCATAAATGCATCGCAAAAACAGATGAAACGAACAGAGCCTATCACCTTAAACAACAGGAAAAATTTAAGGAGGTGGGTTTCTCCCTGTATAATCAATAAGAAATAACAGTGAAATATAGCTCCAGAAATATGAGGAAAGAATTCTCTAAAAGGATCATCAGTCATTATGACAATAATACAAAAAAACCTCATAGAGATATAAGCTTCAGAAGAGAAACTGCTAATCAAAATCTGCTGTGAGACATATGAGCCACGCACATCTTGCCAAATTTACTAGATAAATAACTGATTAAATGATGACCTGCGTAACCATAAACGCCTCATTGTCTAAGGGCCTCGAAAAAAATAAATTACCCCATCTGGCTTGTCTTTTTAGCCGTCTTCTTTGTCAAGGCAACAGTTACATAACGCTGCTATGCGCCTGTTACCTTTTTTTGAAAACGACTAAAAATCCTGCGCCATTTTGGGATATTTATTATTTTCCGCGACCCTAATGAGATTTACAGGTCTCCGTTAGGGTCTTTAGGCGTATAGTAATATACTCTCTAGGTTCGAGACAACTCCACAACATTGAATATTATATAATCATTAATAAAAGTTATTGAACGAACCACGCAACTGCTTATACTATTACCTGAATCCGTGAGAAAAATATCTATAGTTATGCATATATTTAATTGAATTTATTATTAAATATGTTATATTTCACCTTATCGAAAAACTCACTCAAGAGGTGAAATCACA
>JAOTSI010000443.1 GCA_029865005.1 Desulfobulbaceae bacterium | reverse complement strand
CTCTCTGCACAAAGCACGACAAACAGTTTCCAAATCCTCATCACCATGACCACGGCTAAAATAAGCTTCGCCCACCATTCGCACATCGGCCCCAGCTTGAAAATATCGATCGCTATCCTTGCCAGCCACATCTATGGTGACATTACGGGCCTGATACTTCACCACCACTATTTTCAATGACATGGTGGACAACGATGCGAGGGTATTTTCAATCAAGGTCGTTTTACCGACCCCGCTGCATCCGCAGATTCCAAGAACAGGAAGTTTACTAAGAGGAAGCATAGTATATCCGTTTTTTTAATCAGAAAGCCAAGGAGTGGTTTCAGGGTGAGAAAACAGAGATGCTTCTCGCCCCCTCCGCAGTAGCTCGGTCACGGCTGCCCTGCCCTCTTTGCCGATATTTAATGAAAAATCGTTAACATACAAATTAATATGATTTCGCGTTACTTCATCATCCAATTCTTGGGCATGATCGCGAATATATTCACCACAACTATCTGGATGTTGATTAGCCCAAACCAAACTAGCCTGGATGGCCCGATCAATCTTGCCGATTACTTCATGGCCCAAACTTCGACGTGCAGCAATGCAACCCAACGGAATCGGTAACCCAGTCTCTTCCTCCCACCAGGAACCAAGATCTTTTACAGATGTCAGGTCATATTCCTGATAGGTGAAGCGACTCTCGTGGATAATAACCCCAGCATCAACTTTTCCAGCCCTCACTGCTTCCATAATTTGATCAAAACGCATCACCTGTAAGTTCTTGACTTGAGGAAGATAGAGTTTGAGCAACATGGCGGCCGTGGTATGAGCACCAGGGATAGCGATGGTCCACTGCTGCGGATCAGTTGATGTCAGGTCCGACCGGGTCACCAGCAAAGGACCACAGCCCCTACCCAGCGCAGCCCCGGCGGATAACATTACATAATCATCGAGAACATGGCCCAAGGCATGAAAAGAGAGCTTAGTGATATCCAGTTTCCCACGTAAAGCCCACTCGTTAAGTGTTTCCACATCCTCCAGAAACGGTGGCGCAAAACTTAGCCCGTTCAAAGAGATTTCTCCATGGGTTAAGCCATAAAATATATACGTATCATTAGGGCATGGTGAATAGCCAATGGTAAGATTCTCTAACATACTTTATTATCCGGTCTATTTTTCAATTTACAGCAAAGTGCGGGCCACTACAGCAGCTGCCCTGCCCGCTTTCTCGCATGCATCAGTCAGCCGCCACTTGCTTACGTCCCTATCTTCCACAAAATTACTAATACAACGTAGTTCAATAAATGGCAGCTCAAAGGCCTGGCACACTCTGGCAGCAGCAGCGCCTTCCATGTTTTCACAGAGTCCTCCTACGCGAGTTCCCACCATTTCGCCACGCTCGGCCGTGCCGCTTACCCCACAGACGGTAACAAACGCTCCTCGGCGACTGGGAATTCCTGCATGTTCCAATAATTCGACGACCTGAGATGTTAACTTATCATCAAAGGGAAAACGGGTAGGTACACTAATATTATCTGAATTAAACTCTTCAATCCGATCATTAAAACAAATACCTAGATCCCCCATAATTTCAAGATCTGCCACGCAGATATCTAACAAATTCGCGCCAAGTGAACCATTAATTATGGGATAGGCGCCCCCTATTCCAAAATTCAGAACACCCTTTACTTCATTACCTGACTCGGCCAATCGTCGAGTTAGGCTATAGGCGGTTTCCAAGGGTCCCACGCCTGTTATGAGACGGTGCTGCGGATCATGCTCTTTGAAAGCCCGTATGAAAGGGGCCATTTCTATTTCGGTTGCTGAAACGACAAGGTACATATTTTTTATAAAAACATTTAGTTATCGGCTATTAAAAATCATTTAGTGCTAACAAATTGTTCATAAGCCGGATTATCGTAGCTGGTCATAAACACTATAACTAACGGATTTAATATAACGCAAGGCGGCAAGTTATCACAGATCCCTAAGACTTAGATAATTACTCTCTTATGTAGGGGTAGGGGCAACTAAAGATTGCTCATATCCATATAATTACGTAGAAACGAAAAAAGAAATTACCCGTCGATAAGTGAAGACTTCGACCTTTGCTCAATATATTTTTTCCGAGTTTCTAACGGACTCATTATTATAAATAGCCTAAAATGAAAAAAAAAGAAAAAGCAAGAAGGAAAATATCTGGATAGACGAAAAGAGAGGAAAAAAAAGCAATGAAAAAATTTCTTTCACATAAACATGGTACGTTTCACACTCCATAGTAATGTGCGACACTGCTTAACGGTTCAATAACAAGCTTTTGCCGGTATGAGTGCGAAACGTACCTTTTTACGGGATAACAAAAAAGTTTCCTCGTAAAACGGTTACACTTCGGGGGGACGTTTGGAATGTTCTTTATCATTGCGGTTAGCTCTCGAGGACCGCTTGGATAAAACTTCTGCATTCAGATCTTTTTGAACTATTGTTTCACTTCCCTTGTAACGGGGAATTTCCATAATGCCTCCACCAACTTTCATAATGATTGTTTTTGTAATCATACGATTACCTCCTCAAACTGCTAAATTTATTCCGGCTATCTTTTCTTCCCCCACAAAGCAAATAATATTTATTA
>JAOTSI010000187.1 GCA_029865005.1 Desulfobulbaceae bacterium | reverse complement strand
ACGATAAAGTTAAGGAGCTATATGAGAAAATTATTTTGCCTAAGGGAGCAGAAGATGTTCGGACCAATATCTAACCGGTTTTTTATGTTGTTCTTGACTCTCATGCTCTGTAGTTGCGCACCCTCAACCACGCCTTCTGTTAAGCAGGTTACGACTTACGGAGCAGGAAGCCGAGTAGCGGTTTGGGACCTGGAAAATATCAGCGTGATGCAAGGAAGTATGACCGCCGGTATGGAAGAGTTCCTCACCGGTCGAGTGGCTGATACTCTCGGACGACAGGGAGGTTTCCTGCTCATTGAAAGAGAAAAGTTGCTCCTGGCCCTGGAAGAGTTAAGCCTTGGGAGCTCCCAACTGGTTAATGATTCCTCCAGGCTTGAGTTGGGACGAATTCTTGGAGTACAGCTCATGGTTTTCGGGGCTTATCAAATAGTCGGTGAGCAGATCCGCATAGATTTGCGTCTAGTGGAGGTGGAGACCGGCCTGGTCCTGGCAACATCCGAAAAAACCACAAGATCAGCTAATGTCGCGGGTTGGCTCGACGGAGCCGAAGAGGCAGCGGGTATTTTATTGGTTTCTGCTGGGTTATGATCATTGTTACTTGGTGTTGGTAAGGTATTGTAGCTCAATTGGGGCTATAGGTATGGAATGTTCACTAGAAGCTGTACAGGCAGTCGACGACCACCAATTGTACACGTCAGAAAAAAACTAATTCAACTCCTGGTTGAAGAACATGGAGTGATTCTTGCGGAAACGGCTAGACAGGTTGGAGTTTTAACGTCGGCTGTATCTAAATCGCTCATGCGTGCAACCCAATGAAAGTCATTGTAGTTAATAACGTTCCCTAGTGCTACCATAATTCAAAAAATAACCTTAAAATCAGGAGGGAATAGCTTAATAAATAAGGAAAAGGATAAGCGGACAAAGTAATTGACATTTGATATCTGCGCTGTAACTTTCCGGTGTTTATAGGTGGTAGTATTTATTTTAGCAATAAAAAAGTCGACACACAAACCAATAGGCAGAATTGTCAACCAGTCAGTGGAAGAGTATGCGGTGAATATTATAGACCTTGTTTGCCGGGCTTTCAGCCGTGCTGCTCACTTCATTGTTTGATTTAATAAAAAAAGATTTGATCAGGAAAAATGAAAAACACTAGCTATTCAATAATTACTATATCGATAATCGCTGTTTGTATGATTTTGCTAAAGTTTGTAGAAAAAGATAATTCTGAGCGTGATGAATGGCTGGCTAATTATGACAAACGAGTTGAAAATTTAATTGAATCTAAAAATTTTACAGACGCAATAGCTCATGGAAAAATAGCACTCAAACAGGCTGAAAAACGTTTTGGTCCTGAGGATCATCTATGCGCTTGCACAAATGAACGGCTCGCCCAGGCATATCTTTCTTTGAATAAACCGGATATTGCATTAACTCATCTATATAAGGCAATAGAAATATATGCAAATTACGATGGATTAAGACGTCATAATATCAATCTTTTTGTCAAGATAGGTGATGTGCAAAGTAATTTGTTACAGTACACAGCGGGTAGAAAATCATATGAAAAAGCTATGAAAATGATGAATGATTGGCAGTATAGTCAAGAGGAAAAAAAAGAAATTTTATATAAAATTAATGCAATTAAAAATATGAGAATGAGTCCAACACCCCCTTACAAGGGAACTGCAAAATCTGTGAAAAAGGGTTAAATTGCTATTTGATTCTTTTTTTGTATTGTTTAAGACAAGTAAAGTTAAAATGAGATTTAACCCTTCTGCTTACAAGACCCACCTGTCTAAAGTTTTAGCCGGTAGGACAGTCGTGAATGCAGTCTAAGGATTAGCCCAGTAATTGGAGTCCGAAGCCAGGTGAATCAAGGATGCAGGTTAGTTGTCCTCTCTTTTTGGTTGAATATTGTCATTTTCAACGCTGCGAAATCGTTTTACGTCCGTTTTCAGGCGGTACGCCTTGACCCTCTTGGAAATTTGCATTCCCTTGATCTCAAGTCTGAAGAATTCCGTCACGTTCTACGTCTGCTTATAGTAGGGATCTACTCCATCTGAATGATACCGGGTATGCTACTTTGAATCGTGGATTATATGGTCTAGAACTCTTCGAATATAAAACTAATATTGTACAGTAAGGTTAGGCATGGCTAAGATTAAATGAAGCATATAGCCCTTGGATTTGAAATTGAATCCTTTGATAAAAAAGAATTCTCATTCCCGGTCGATGACTCGAAATCTTTAAGTATGGAGATATTCAATTGTCCGGTAGCTGAATATCAAATTTCTTTATTCATAGCTTCGATGCTTAAATATAATGATTTAGATTTAAATAAAGGTTTTATCAAGAAACTAGGTGTTAAAGATGAGCTCGCTCTTGGAGGGGGCCTAGTTTTTATCAATGAAGAAAAAGTTATATTTCCTTCATGCTGTGCTGATTTTCAAGACTGGAAAGAAAATCTTGAACATATAAAGGAGAAAAAATCTACTTGGATGGGGCATGATCCTGATCCAGGAGTTGAGTACAGTGGAGAAGAAATTATAGTATGGAGTGATGATAAAACAAAAAGTGAATCTTATTTCATATCATTCAATCAAAAAGAACTTAGAAGTTTTGAGACCAATTTAAAGGAAATTCTTACCTCGTTTTTAACAACAGCCGAGATATGGGCCTCAAAGTATTTTGCTGATGAAAAAGAAAAGTTTCTTATAAATCTATCCAAATATCTTCTGGTGGAAGGAAATGAGCAAGTGTCTCAGCGTTATCGAAACTGGTTTAAGATGCTCTTTACCTAAAATTTATAAACGTCCAGGTGAAAATCGCTAGTGCACTAAGGCGAAAGTTGTTGACTAACTATACAATTCTGTGAGCGAGGGGACGCTCTTTGATAGTTCAATAACGTAATCGGCAAAAAACCGTTGAACAATTTAATAAACGCTGATCACTATATGTCTCTTCTCGCACTGTTATTTCAAGTCACAAAAGCAGTGCTATCAAAAGAGGCAAAGCTAGAAAATAGGTTACTATTTCGGGATCGCCTGTAAGGTGTTATTATTGCATAGTATTTTGGGGAGTATTTGTATGCTTTGCCTCGTTCATAATTGAGAAATATTTAGATTGTTTCCATTTTTATAACTTACAAATCTAGAAGGTAGAGATTTGCTGTGACATGCAAGACTGGATGCACATGGAACACTACATCATGTAATAATCAGGGGAATAGAGAAACGCAATATTGTCGATGATGGCAGGGATCGAAAAAATTTTATTTTAAGAATGGGGGGAATTGCTTCGGATACCGGTTCGATTATTTATGCTTGGGCACTCATGACTAACCACCCACATATTCTTTTGCGCAGCAGCGATTTTGGCTTGTCACTGTATATGCGCTGGCTTTTATCCGCCTATGCCTTAACATATAATAAACGTCAGCAGCCTCATGGTCATCTTTTTTAAAATCGCTATAAATCAATAATCTGTAAAGAAGAAACATACTTTTTTGAATTGGTACGTTATATTTATCTTAATCCCTGGCGGGTGGGCTTGGTTAAAGACCTAAGTCACTGTAGTCAATAGTGCATTCTTAGTTCCTAATAGTAAACTTCTGTTTTTTTTTTGCAAAGAAAGAGTAACTGGTATGAAACGATTTTTCGAAGTAATGATTTTATCACTGCTGTTTTGCCAAATTGCGTTTGGCGGCGAAACGCCGACCGGAAATGTTGGGCCGGAATCCATTTCCATGAGCTGGACACAATTTATGGAATTGTGGGAAAAGGCCAGAGAACCGGTTAGTGAACGCGCCCATGATTTTGCTTATGAAAGTGCTGTTTATACCGGCAAGGCGTCAATTGAAAAAAACAACTACCATATTCGTTTCAATGCGTTGATTCGGGTTACGTCCTTTGCCGACTATAAAATACTTGTACCCGTGCTGTCCGCCAAGTTGAGCCCGGAATCCATGGTGATAAACAACGAAGCGGCCGGCTGGGTTGAAAAAAATGGCTATTACCATGTAATGTTAAAAAACAAGGGCAGCCATGATATCCGAACCCAATTCACCGTCACCCTTGATGCTCAAAAGTGGCCGAGAAATTTTCAGCTCCCTCTGACTCCGATCCCCAAAACCGAAATCAACATTCAGGTTGCCGACTCGGATATCGAAGCACGCTTCGATCCGGGTGTCGTAATGGAGACCGCCCGCGAAGAAACAGGGGATTTGATCAAAGGGGTGGTCCCGGCGGTTGAAAATGTGGGAATCCGCTGGCTCAAGCAGAGTGAAAGAAAGGAGAAGATTCCCCTTAAAATGGGTGCCGTGTCGCACACCTATGTTTCTCTAGGAGAAAATGGCGCACACCTTAAAAGCGAGATCGACTTTCAGATTCTTCAGGGCGAGAGTCATTATTTTCAAATCCGTGTTCCGGAATACATCGATATCCTTGATGTTGCAGCCATGGATGGTACGGAAAATATATCACAGTGGTATACGGAAAATTCCGAAAACGGTCATATGATTCATATCTACGCCTCCTACCGGCAGGATAAGAACTTTCGGGTACGACTGGACTGTGAAAGAACCGAAACCCGAACAAATTACCAATTTTCCGTTCCTTTTATTGCTCCGCTGGGGGTGGAACGGTATGAAAATTTGGTTGCAGTGGGATCCGCAGCAAATGTGGAAATCGCCGAATCAGCCGTTCAACACTCCGAAGCACGGGATGTTAGGTTCCTGCCGCAAGAAATCAGAAGATTTTCCAAGGACCGCGCCCTCTTTTTCTACAAAATCCTTGATGATGATTTCAGCTTGAAATTTGATGTGCGAAGCCATGAGAAGGCCTCGGTGGTGAAAACGCGAATTGAACGTTTGGAAGCGGATAGCGTTGTAACCGAAGCTGGCACCGTGATGACCAAGGCAACATTTCACGTGAAGAACAATCAAGCCCAGTTTTTACGCATTCGCTTGCTTGGGGAAGCCAAACTCTTGAGTGCTTTTACAAACGGCCGGGAGATTCAACCTGCCCGCGATGGGGATGCTTTACTTATACCGCTCGATAAATCAACGGATGACTCGTTCCCCGTGGAAATTGCCTGGCTTTCGAAAACAGGACGATTCGGCGCTTTCGGAAAGAATAGCGTGCTCTTGCCAGCCAGCGACCTTTCCATCGGCGAACTGGTATGGCGGCTCTACACTCCCGATCACTATCAGGTTTTGTGTTTCGGCGGCAATATTGATTTACTCTCTACCGGCATCAATCACTCTTTGAGAGATTTGCTTGGACAGGTATTTGATACCGATACCAGTATCACCCATGCCGGTGGAGATGGTTCCAAAAGCTATAGGTACAATGTGGAGGGACTCAAACATCGCTTTAAAACCGGAGGGGAATGGGAGGAGAGCGATTTTGATCAAAGCTTAACCGGTTCCCAAATCCAGGTTCAGATTCCGGTGACCGGAAATTTTTATCGATTCAAATCCTACCTGATCAAAGGCTTCACGCCTCAAATAACCTTTTTTTACGTTAACGACCCAATTCATTCCATCATTGAAATGGTTTATGGGCTGGTAACCTTTCTGGCGGTCCTTTGGTTTCTTGCGCTTTGTTTTGAAAGAAGCGGGCTCCACCCAAATTTACGCAAAAGATTATCTCTGATCTGCAGCGGAATACTTGCCGCCGTGCTCATTTTTTTATTAATTGTATTGAAGCTTGCGGTATTTTGGACGATAGGGGACGGCATGGTATATGGTCTTCTTGCTTTTGCCCTATGGCAGAATCGCCGGGAGGCCGAGCGCTATCATTCCCGTGTTTCAGGCCGATTATATTATCTTCCGGAGGTATTTTTGGCACTGTTCCTGGTTCCAACTGGCTTTGCTCTCCTTGCCGAATTTCGGCCCGGCGTAATCATAATTTGCATAAGTTCCATGGTAGTTCATGTCATTATTTTTAGGATGCATAAATACTTCGCCGGGAGGAAAGCTAAAAAAGCAACCAACGCGGCTGCTTTAATATTCTTTTTCCTATTTATAATACAAGGGGCGCCGGAGTTGTGGGCGGGTTCGCCAGCACAACAAACGTTTGCCGACACTTCCTCGGTATTATTGCTGGATGATTCGGAGATTAAAGAGGCATCGGTTCATCTTTCCTGGCCTAGAGTGGAAACCTTGCTTGAAAAAATAGAACAACAACGAAAGGAGCGTCAAACCGCCCCAGATGTCGGCTACCTTTTCGGTACCGCTCATATCACCGGCGATATCACGGAAAAACACGCGGCCCTGCGCATAGATGTTCCCCTCACTCTGGTTTCTGGGGAATTCGTTAAAATACCACTTGTTTCAGCATCAACGCCCGTTGTGCGGGCATTTTACAACGACACTCCTCTTGCTTTGAGCCGGGATAAAAAATTTATCTTTTTTGAAGTAGGAAAAGAGACCGAACGTGAGGGAGTCTTACAATTAGAACTTATTGCCCCGGTAACGGAAAAGGGAGGGGTTAAGGAGTTCGAAATCTCTTCGCCTCTCTTGCAAGGGGGTGAAGTGGAACTTCGGTTTGGAACGGATATCAAATCGGTCCGTTTATATAATGTTTCCTGGGAAAAACGAGCCGGCCGAACCATAAAAGCAGCCTTGGGGCGGGCAAAACAATTACGGGGAGAGTTAGCGACATTTATTCGAAAACAGGAAACCGCGGATGAAACGGATAAGCGGGTCAAAAAACTCTATGCCGCGACCTATACCCTTGTATCGTTGGAAGACGGAATCGCAACCTTCTACTCATCTATCCGGTATCGAATTTTAAATGAACATGTTCGGGAGTTTACCATTCAATTACCAGCCAACGTTACTGTTCATGAAATCCTCGGCGAGGATATGGAAGGATGGCGTATGGAACAAGTTGAAAAGGGTATTGCCGTGTACCGGATTAGTGTGATGTACCCGGTGGCTGATCGTTATGATTTATCCGTACGCTACGAAACCGTTATACCGGATGATGGGCCATTTGCTGTTCCCTGCTTAACGGTTTCCGGCGTTGCAAGGGATACTGGGTATATCGGTGTGGAGATGCGGGGCCGAGGGGAGATATCGATTAACAGACAGGAAAAAGCAAGGTTAATGGATATCCGGGAACTTCCCTCGATTATTCGGGCGGATGCGGATGCGTCCTTTGTTTATGCTTTCCGATATATCGAACATCCGCACAATATCGAGTTTAACATCCGAAAACATAAAGAGTTGCGGCTGGACCCGGCAATAGCGGATCGTATTCAATATACCCGCATCATTTCCACCCATGGCAAGGTTTTGTCTCAAGCGCGCATGTGGATTCGTAACAGCCGTAAACAATATGCAACATTTCTCCTTCCTAAAGGCGCGAGCATCATAAGTACCTTTTTGGACGGCAAAAGTGTTAAACCATCAATAAATGAAAAAGGGGAGTTGCTTCTTCCCTTAAAGCGTCAATCGGCAACACCGTTTGTGTTGGATGTGGTATTTGAAGATCAAGATGTGCCCATCGGCTCCATGGGCGGTCGAGTCCGTCTCCGTTACCCGCGAGTGGACATTCCAGCCTCCATTGTCGCCTCCAATATCTATGTGCCGGATTCAATGAAATCTTTAGAGCCGAAAGGTGATTTCCGGGCAACTGAATCAATCGACTTTGTGGCCTGGTCTTCAAGTGAGCCTATGGAGAAAGATTTGGATAGGTCATTTTTGAATAATACAAATATAATTCAACAAAACGCACTGGTTGGGATTGCCACGAATAATAGCCGGGCTCAAGGCACTTTGTCGCTGAAAATCGACCTTCCCATCCACGGCAAACTGATCTCCACCAATGCTTTTTACGTGCCGGCTGGTGAAGCACTTGAAACCGATTTTTTTCTGATTCACCGCTATATATTTAGTGTTGGGTATGCTATGGCGGTATTGTTTTTCCTGGCAATTGGCATGTTCTTCAAAAGGTTTTACCAAAGGATCGCTTTTCCGATTGTATCCTTACCGATTCTCGTTGCTTTGTACGCTTTGTTTGATTTTTCCTGGAAGGCGATTGTAGTATGGTGTGGTGTCGGTTTTTTGTTAAAATATCTTTTCGAGTGGTGGCGGAAGAGATATGAAAAACCTGGGGAAAGTATCTAAGGGCCTCGGAAAAAATAAATTACCCCATTTGGCTTGTCTTTTTAGCCATCTTCTTTGTCAAGGCAACAGTTACATAACGCTGCTATGCGCCTGTTACCTCTTCTTGAAGACGACTAAAAATCCTGCGCCATTTTGGGATATTTATTA
>JAOTSI010000186.1 GCA_029865005.1 Desulfobulbaceae bacterium | reverse complement strand
GCTTGGCCTTGCGGGGTCTTTCTCTCCATGCTACCAGTTGGCTGCAAGCATTCTGTAACCAATTTGGCCAACAAGGCTGTATCCACTGGCATAACTGAGTTTACCCACACGAAATAGCGAAGAGCCTAGATGCCTCATGTGCTTTGATGAGCCTTAAATACATTGTTACATCTTTGGCGAAATCTCCATCTCCCCCTTTAATATACTGATAAAGTCCTATGTCGTAGAGCTTGGTTTGAAATACGCTCAACAAAATGACCATTTGTAGATATGGGGGTGTCATACCATATTCAATATCTGAATAATATATTTGGATCATCTGTTGTAAATCACAGACAAATTTATCTTCAAGTTTTTCCAAAAATATCTTTTCAAGTTCCACCATTTTTAACTGCGGAAGGACTTGCTCCTCTTTAGTTTTCTGGCCAGTAGTTTCCTTGAAGCATGGCATGCACACCCCATTAGTTTCACAGGCAGTTGCAATAAGGATCAATCGACTGCATCTGTTGCACGGAATTTTATCCATTCCTCCCCTTTCCCTATATATTATTAATTGCTATTTTACGAAATGACCGAGTTTTTCTATCAGCTCAGTAAATTATTCTGCCGCTCCAACAATTTCCTCAGCATCCTTCTCACTACACCCCGCAGCTATCAATGCTTTCTCTCCAACGAACTCATATGCTTCATAACAAAGGTCAATTAGTTCGATTTAAACATTTATTGCGTTCCGGTGTAGTGTTTCTTCTGTTTTCCTGCTGTTTGATTGGCGTCCAACCAGAGAAATCGCAAAATTCATAGCTCACTTATATTGGTCGTATATGCCATCTAATGCAGCGTGCTGTAACAATTCATGTGTATCTAATTTAGTGCCTTGAGTATATTTTTTGAATTTTTTATTAGTAAATTCTTCGCACCTACTTGTATCATTCAATAATCTCTTAGCATAAACGATAAAAATCCTACACAATTTACCAGATGCCCACCTGTAATTTTGAGTCGCCCAATTCTGGAAACACCAAACCTAATTCAACATAATTAGGTTTGGTGTTCCCGGAATTTCCAGAATTCAGTTCGTCATATTGATAATTGGTTTTACTACCGAATACATCGACAACCCCTATTAAGGCCCTATCTTTCCTTTAACGAGCAGAGTGCCAATAATTAGGTATGGTGTCCCAGGAATTCCGGGAACACCGGAATTCATTGTTTGTAGCGTCATTATCGAGCTTTAGACAAATATCTATTTTTATATACTGCTATAGATAGTCATATCTGGCACATCTTTGCGCGATCATCAAGACCAAAAAGATGCGTGGTATGGCGAACGTCTCCACCTGTATACATTCAAATAACCGATGGTTACTAATAATGAGGAAATAGAAAAGGCGATTTCGCCAGGAGGAAAAATCGCCTTGATAGTGCACTAAGCGGAATTATTTATGGGGCCGGTTACCGCATCGAGACGGTTTGGTTCAAAAGTAGTTATGCGGCTTGAATCTGATGGAAAAAGCGGGCAGCTTTTGCTTTGCGTCCATACCCCTGCGAGGCACATATTTCAGGTTAGATACGGAACGATATTTAGACTGGCCCGAAAGATATTCCATGAGAGAGGTTCTCGTCTCCAGATCCATAATATCCCAGAGGGGTTGGCTAACTTCGGGAACCTGATCAAGCGCGCCTTTGACGTGGCCGTCCCACACATGGGCATAGGTATCCAGATCGTTGGGTAGAATTTGTTTGCGACAGTTGGTGCAGCCACAATTAATGAATAGCGGTGTGGGGATGTTGAAAAAACCGTACTCATCGGTGATCTCTTCTTCCGCCGCGATATCGCGAATGGCAATTTCAAAGCCATAGCCGGTGGACATGGAGTTGCATTCGCACTTGTGATTGACGTATTTGGCGTGATCCCAGCTAATGATTCGCACGCCTCTCTCATCGATATAAGAATATTTTTCCACGATATCCTGGTGAAATTTATCCAGTTTGGCAAATTTGTGGCGGGTTACTTCTATCTCAAGTTGATCCTTGATGTAAACAATGGTGCCTTTAGGGATGGGAGCAGTGGCGAAAACGCCGTATCCGATCTCGTTGTTGACAAATCTCAGTTCGGTGTTGGGGTGTATCATTTCAGCCTCCGAAAGGTTAAAAAAAGCATAATGAAAAACCAAAATTGATGAAGGTCCGGGGAAAGGGGAGGTAAAGAAACAATAACATACTGAGTTTAAACTAAATAATTCCCGGACAATTCAGTAAGGTTTTTCATCTTTAAAGAAATCCGATTTATTGCATCGGAAGGTTTTTCGCAAGCAAATTCTGTCGGAGACCGAAAAATTATTGGTTTGTAACCATAGTGGGTTATGGTGTATCGGAACGAAGGGAGAGCAAAGTGATTGAGTTAAGAAAAATGCGGAGTCTTCGGGGACGCTCTTTAATAATTAAATTGACAACATTTTCTTATGAAGTATTTTTTTAGAAATCCCTAGAATATCATGATTAGACGCGCCCAGTGTCCTTCACCACGTTATAAGCATTCTTCCTAAAATACTTATAACTTTTTCAGGTAACCATTACGTTTTTATTTCAAGACTCTATGCCAATTATAAAGTTTGAAAATCTTATAAATACTTATACGGTTGTGCTTAATACGAGGCTGGAGTTTCGAAATTCACAGTAATTGACAAGCATCCAAATAGGGATGCATATTTTGTTACATAATCATTGATAACACACGTCCTCGCCAAAGGTGAGCATTGGTAACTCATTTTTGGTCAGCCCGTCACCAATAGTAAACAAACAAACGTCCTGCCACATTTAGACGTTCACCTTGCCAGCCAATTCGTTATAAACCAAACCGCTGATCCGCAGTGACCTTAATTCCAGATCCCCTTGAACTTGCCCCCCACCATCCGGCCCGAAAAACGACACACCCCCATTGGTATACCTATCACCCGGCCACATTTCACCGGCCCGTGTATACCCTAGCCCATTAAACCCCAACATTCCTAGCACGGCCAAACCCGCCGCCACCTGTTTCAACATCTTCATCCCTCCCCCGTTGTATTAAAAAAATATTCCCCATGATTAAATAACCAAAAAAATACCTCCCAAACCCTATTCTATCAAGCTATCACCGACAAGGGATGCCCCTAACCCAAGTCCGTGGCATAAGAATCTAGAAGCAGGGGTATAATTGTGGTCAGTTAAAACCTAACTATTTTCTTTCGATCCACTGTAAGATAGCCTCCATTTTGGCCTTACCCTCCAACCTGTTAATACCTCTAACTCCACACCAGAAAATTACTATGGATATAGCATCTAATTTTACCCTGACCCCAACTACTTCCACCTTAATTACTACCCTCCCAACTACTTCCTTTTTAAAACGATCTTGCTATATATTTTTAAGCAATTATTGTTAAGTTACTGGGTCGGAGCACCCAAATACTTTAGAAATAGAACGATAAAACTCACCGAAAATTTTAGGTGGAGAGCATAATGGCATCAGAAGACAATATAGATATTCCCTCATGTCGACAGAAGGTTAAGGCAATAGAAACATGCGTTAACAAGGTGATGCGGGGCCAGGAAAGGGCTATTAGAAAACTTCTTGCAGGTTATATAAGTGGTGGTCATGTACTGCTGGAGGATTACCCGGGCACTGGCAAAACCACCTTGGCAAAGGCCCTGGCAAAGTCTGTCAGCGTGGATTTTAAACGGATACAATTCACTCCTGATCTCTTGCCCTCTGATATTCTGGGGGTCTCTATCCTGACGCCCAATGATAATAAATTTCACTTCCATCCCGGTCCGGTTTTTGGTGATATTATTTTAGCCGATGAAATAAACCGCGCTTCGCCGCGTACTCAATCAGCACTGCTTGAGGCAATGGCGGAGGGACAAGTTAGTGTTGATGGTCAGTTACATCCACTAAATGATACATTTTTTGTGGTCGCAACCCAGAACCCTGTGGAGTCCCATGGGACCTATCCCCTTCCCGAGGCCCAGATGGACCGCTTTGCCCTTAAATTCAGCCTGGGCTATGTGGAGCCAGAGGCAGAGGCGGCAATGCTCGCTGATCAGGAAACTGCCCACCCTCTCGCCAACATGGACGCCTGCCTTTCTATCGATGAACTGAAAGAACTGAAAAAAAAGGTCCAGACGATTCGTATGAGTAGCGAATTGCAACGATACTGTGTGGATATCGTCGCTGCAACCCGCAAAACAGTTGGGGTAAGGCTGGGGGCCAGCCCCCGCGGTTCACTGGCCCTTATGACAATTTCCAAAGCCCTGGCTCTTTTTGATGGAATGGAATTTGTCCTCCCTGAACATATCCAGGAAATTGCCGTGGATGTCCTGGCGCACCGGATTATCCTGGAGCAAGAAGCCAGTTTTTCCGGCACCGATCCAGGCGAGATTATTGGTGAGATCGTCCATCAAATCAAAGTACCCGCATAAGACCGGGCTATGAATAAAATCCTCTATTTTCTTTATCTCAACATCTCTCGATGTAGTTATTGGCTACAAAGACATGTAACAGGAAACGGTTGGTTATTTTTAGCCTGTCTCTGCCTCTCTGCGGTCATTGGCCTTGATACCAGTCAGACCATGGCCTTTCAGTTTTTTTGCCTGCTGCTTGCCATCGGCTGCCTGGCCATAAGCTGCTGTTTTCGGTTTCGACCTAAATTATCAGCAAAACGCCAAGCGCCACGGCTTGCAACAGCAGGTGTTGAGTTGCACTATAAAATGGTGATAGAAAACCTGGGAGACAGCAGCCAGTCCAATCTTGTTCTTTTTGATGATATACCAATCTGCTATCCAACATTTATAGAGTTTTGCACCTGGAATGATCCAGAGGAACAACAGGTTTCAAAGTTTGATCGAATGATCAAACTATTCAGGTGGCAGTGGCTGATGCGGAAAAAAAATTCCGCAAAACTTTCCCACCAACAGTGCCCTGATCTTCCGGTAGGTGTAACGCAGAAGATTCCTCTCCAGCTCATTCCTTACCAGCGAGGTGTTCTGCATTTTTCGTCTGTCACCTTCGCAAAAAGTGATCCCTTTGGCCTGTTTCGTGCCCTATATTCCATGGAATGTACCGACACAGTGGTTATCCTTCCCAAACGCTATCCCCTACCGTCTTTACAGTTGGCAGGCTCAAGAAAATATCAACCCTCCGGCGTAACGCTTGCCTCATCGGTTGGGGAATCTCAGGAGTTTATGTCCCTGCGTGATTACAGGCCCGGTGATCCGCCCCGTATTATCCATTGGCGAAGCTGGGCAAAAACCGGCAAGCCTGTGGTCAAAGAGTATCAGGATGAGTATTTCAGCAGGCACGCTCTAATACTCGATACCAACTTACTTTCCGCAGGGAATAAATGTTTTGAAGAGTCCATCTCCGTTGCCGCCTCACTAGCCTGTACCGTTGCAACCCAAGACTCTCTTCTCGACCTTCTCTTTGTTGGTCATAAATCATACTGTTTCACTGCTGGCAGGGGGGTTGGTCATACGGGGAAGATTTTGGAAATTTTGGCATCTGTCCAACCATCTCAGGCAGAATCCTTTTCCGACCTTAGCCGGTTGGTAACGGAAAGAGCCTCATTGATCAGCAGTGCTGTTTTTGTTTTTCTCCATTGGGACGAACAGCGAAAGGATCTGGTCAGCCTCATGAATCAACGTGGAATACCAGTACTAGCGCTGATTATCAGTGAAGATGAGACAAAACCTCTTTCAAAAAATCCAGGAACCGCTAAAGCTACCTACCACCGGCTCCATCCCGACCATATGGCAAAAGGACTGGCGCAGATATGAACATACCTGTCTTATTGCTTGCCTCAGTCATTGTTTTCTGGGGCTGGCAAATTGATCAACTGCTGGTGGGGGTGATCCTAGCGATTATAATGGAAGGAGCCCGTCTGACTAAGACGCGTTGGGATTTCTCTGATCATGACCAGCGGCGTATCGCTGATTTATGCATATATCTCATGATTGGGACGCTTATTTACTCCCTTATCGGCGGTAAAGGAAGTGGTCGCTTTTTTATGGTTATCACCTGGATACCTCTGCTGATCAGCCCTCTGGCTCTGGTTCAAATATATGGAAACAAAAATGGTTTAAATCTTGCCGCCTTGTCACTACTTGCCCGCAAAAAACAAGCCCAACGCCTACAACAAAACGACAACAACTATCAACGAAAATATTATGATATCTCTTACCCCTACATGGCACTCTGCCTTCTTTCCGCAGGTAGCGCCAATAATCGCACTCCTTGGTTTTATATTATATTATTTTTTTTAGTTGCCTGGGCATTTTGGAGCAAAAGAAATACTCGCTACCCTTCTTCCATCTTCGTTGGATTATTCATATGTGCCGGGGTATTTGGCTATATTGGTCAGCACTGGCTGCAGGAATTGCAACAACTTGTTGAGCAAAAAAGTATGGAATGGGCGGGACTCGACAGTCAGGGAGATCGAGATCCATTTCAGGCCAATACGGCCATCGGCTCTTTAGGCACCCTGAAGTTGTCCAACAATATTGTGGCGCGTGTTTTTACGGAAAAGGGTATGCCGCCCCCGGACCTTCTCCGAAATGGTAGCTATAATATTTTTTCCCGATCAAAATGGTATGTGTCATCCAAAGAAGTACGCGCTATAGCTGCCGGCCCGGACGGTAAAACCTGGGACATTCAAAAGACAGTAAATAAAGATCGGTTGCTCAGATATAAAATCGGCATCCAGCTTACCACAGGTGAAGGTCTGCTCGCCGTGCCCAAGGGTACCAATCAACTTGCCGATCTTCCGGTTGAGGAGGTTGAGCAGGGTATATTTTCAGCCATACGATTGAGTGGTGCACCCCTTCGATTGTATCCCAAGGTGTCGGTAGACCCCACCGCCGATAATGATCTTCCACCAATGGACTCTGATCTTCATATACCCGATCACATGCATATGGTCTTGCAATCTATTATTTCTCAAAACAATTTAAAACGGGTGAACCAGTCAGACACCTTAAAAGCTATAGAAACCTATTTTAACAGAAATTATACGTATTCCCTTGTTCAAGACGATCCTAAATCAAAGAAGAATGGGCTGGAGTTTTTTTTAACCCAATCCCATGCCGGACATTGTGAGTACTTTGCCTCAGCAACCGTTCTGCTCCTGCGAATGATGGGGCTACCTGCCAGATACGTAACCGGTTGGGCAGTTTCCGAATACAGTGAGCTAGAAGATTGTTACCTGGTCCGTTCCCGCCATGCCCATGCCTGGGGGATGGTCTATATTAACAATCACTGGCAGGAAATAGATACAACCCCACCTAACTGGCTAACCCTTGAAACAGAGCAAAGTTCGCCCTTTCGCCCCATCAGTGATTTCCTTTCCTGGTGCCGGTATCAAATAACAAGCTGGCTAGATAATGACCGACCGGAAATCCCTACCGCAGCAGGATGGATTGTTTTGGCTCTTGCTCTATACCTCGGTAACAAGTTCCTGCGCATGAAACGCCAGGTGCGGGAAACTTCAGAACCAGCCGTATTAGAACCTGTGAGCCACAAGAGAGGAATAAAATCTGATTTTTACAAGATTGAACATTTTTTAAGTGAAAATGGGACGAAGCGATACCCATCTGAAACACTATCCAAATGGTTGAATCGTACTGGACAGAGTCATATAAATGAAGAGCAATTGCACAACCTCCTCTCACTACTTGAACTTCATTATAAATATCGCTTTGATCCCCAGTGCGACACGGATTTGTGCGGAAGGGAGCTACAGAGACTTACCCAGACGTGGCTGGCCCAGGCTAAACTAGATAGGGATAAGAGTTGAGGGATTTGGATAAACCCACATTTTAATTTCCTATTCACATATATCGTCGAACTGAGCGATTAGGCTTATAAAACCAGCTATTTACCAATACGATAGATAAATACCCTAAATCAATAGCCCCATAGACTTCCCCACAACCAACAAAAAGCGACCATTTTTTCAATTGGTAACAAGTTGATCTGCCGCCACCCGGCATATTTGTAGAATTCCCCTTGCTTCCAAATCGCCAAAATCCCGACTGGCGGTGACCTTACTGAACTTACACATCCCGGCGTACTTACGGGTAGTCATCCCGCCGACAAAATGATCACCCATATCCAGAAGGCGGGTCAACATTTTCTGTTGCCGTCGATTAAAATCTGTTTCACTATTCCCTCGTGGGAAACGATCATGATTCTCTCACCGGGACTTTACAACTTGGATAAAGGATAATTGGTGACCATATATGAGTCTGTTGATTTAGTCGGTTTTTCAAAATTGACCCACGTCATACAGCGCACCATTGCACCGATTTGCGCTACATGTTGTGTGTCG
>JAOTSI010000442.1 GCA_029865005.1 Desulfobulbaceae bacterium | reverse complement strand
CTTCTTATTAGCACCGGTCACACAGTTAACCATACCCATCACTTCTGCATCGGCAATGACCTTGATGGTAGAGTCTACTGGCCCAAGGTATCCTGCAGCTAGTCCGAGTTCCTTACCCACATAGGCATCCTCGGCCATCTCCACTTCCACCGCACCCAGTAAATTCTTTACTTTTACCGGTTGTACTTCTCGATCTCCACGCACTAACACCGCAACCGGTTGCTCATCCGCCATATAAACCATGGTCTTAATAACATCACTGGTTTGTACTTCAAGAAAATCGGCTACAATATGGACCTTTTTACGACCAGGGGTTTCCACCTCTGCCATAGGAGCGAGCTCAACTCCGGTATTATCTAAGGGCTCAACTTTTACCGCCGCTTTTTCAACGTTGGCCGCATAGGAGCATTGGTTACAGATAACCAGAGTGTCCTCGCCCACCTCGGCCAGTACCATGAACTCATGGGAATATGAGCCCCCGATGGTGCCGGTATCAGCTTCAACGGCACGAAAATCCAAACCACAATGGTTAAAGATCCGATGATATGTTTCATACATGTTTTGATAAGACGCGTTGGCGCCTTCATTATCAGCATCAAAGCTATATGCATCTTTCATGATAAACTCACGGCCCCGCATCAGACCGAAACGCGGTCGTATCTCATCACGAAACTTTGCCTGAACCTGATAAAGATTAACCGGCAATTGTCGATAAGAATGAAGTTCACGACGGGCAATATCGGTGATAACCTCCTCATGGGTGGGTCCAAGACAACATTCTCGCTCATGCCGATCTTTAAAGCGCAACAACTCAGTACCATATTTTTGCCAGCGCCCCGACTCCTGCCACAAGTCCGCAGGCTGAACCATGGGCATGGCTATTTCCTGAGCTCCAGCCCGATTCATCTCTTCCCGCACTATCTTTTTCACTTTTTGCAAAGTGGCCAATCCCATGGGAAGATAAGAGTAAACTCCAGAAGTTAATTTTCGGATAAATCCGCCACGCAACAAAAGTTTATGGCTCACCACTTCAGCCTCGGAAGGCGCTTCTTTGGTGGTGGGTAAGAGCATTTTTGAGTATCGCATAAATTTGTCTATTCAGTATAAATTTAAAATATATTTTTCAAACAGTTAACTACCAGACCCGGATATGGGGCCGCGGCCCTTACCTTGTTCCTCTATTTTTTTCAATTCGCTGAGCAATAGGGGCAAGAGTTCATTTTCAGGCACTTTCTTGATAATTTTACCTTTTTTGAATAAAATCCCCACACCGTGTCCACCAGCTATCCCGATATCAGCCTCTTTGGCTTCCCCTGGGCCATTAACCACACAACCCATCACCGCCACCTTGACATTAGTCTCCATGGTCTGGATATATTCCTCAACTTCAGCGGCAAGAGGAAAAAGATCTATCCTGGTGCGTCCGCAAGTGGGACATGAAATCAATTCCGGGCCCCTTTCCCGAATACGCAGAGAACGCAGTAGTTCAAAACCAACCCGTACCTCTTCCACCGGGTCACGGGTTAACGAGACCCTTAGGGTGTCACCAATACCATCATGAAGCAAAATACCCAGGCCGACACTGGATTTCACCGTACCGGCAATCAGGCCACCGGCCTCGGTTACCCCTATATGCAGAGGGTAATCGGTTTTTTCAGAAAGAAGACGATAACCGTTTATGGTGGTGAGAGTATCGGAGGATTTAATGGATATTTTTATATCATGAAATCCTAACCCTTCTAAAAGGGCGACATTGCGCAATCCACTTTCAATGAGGGCATCGGGTTTATCCGGGGTGGGAAAACCATGTTTCTTCAAAAGATCCTTTTCAATAGAACCGGAATTAACCCCGACCCGAATGGGTACCTTGTGAATTTTGGCGGCATCAACAACTTTAGCAAGCTTTTCAGGGCCGCCCAGATTACCAGGATTAATTCTAATAGCTTGGGCTCCATGCTCCATAGCCCCCACCGCTAAACGCCAATCAAAGTGAATATCAGCAATAAGGGGAATGGTGATACTATCTCTTATGGAACGAACAGCCTCAGCAGACTTCATATCCGGTATGGCAACCCTGATTAAATCGCAACCCGCTTTTTCTAAACGATGAATCTGAGCGACCGTGGCAGCAACATCACTAGTATCAGTATTGGTCATGGACTGGACACTGATAGGAGCATCGCCACCAATGGCAACAGAACCGACATGAATACATTTTGTAGATTTGCGTTGTATCATTTGGCTTCCGCCTGCTTTTTGAGATTTTTTTTACGAAGATTAATCTCTGCTTCCGAGGCTCGAACATAAAGGGGTGCCACGGTGACGGGATCAGCTATTTGCCCCTGGTTAAGCATGTGTGCCCCAATAAATCCTATATGAGCAGCCCGAGGATGAGCCGAAATAGAATTTATGACACTGATTTGCTCCTTAGCACCAAAAAGGTTGGCATAGAGCTGAGCTCCCGAACCAAGTAACACCACCGGACAATCCAGTTCTTCCGCCAGGGCTTCGGGACTCACCGCTCTATAATTCCCGACTATTTCAGGTAGAGGCCCCTTGCCTGGACGATACAAAGCAGCATATACTTCCTCCCGCCTAGCATCCAAAAGACAGCCTATCAACTCTGCCTCCCCACTATAGCACAAGGCTAAG
>JAOTSI010000015.1 GCA_029865005.1 Desulfobulbaceae bacterium | reverse complement strand
CGGTAATCTTAAATCCATTACTACGGACTTGCCCACGATTAATAAGGGATAGGGCCAGACGATCCACCACCGGACGAAACTCTTCCATCATGTCCAAGGCCAAACCAGAGCGTCCAGGTCGATCCCGGTGCAAATACCCCACGCCAGGATCAAGCCCAGTACTCTCCAAGGCAGAGCGTATATCATGCATCAGCAACACATACAGAAAAGACAACAAACAGTTACAACGATCAAGAGGTGGCCTGCGGTTTCTTCCTTTAAAGGTAAAATCCTTTTTATTATTAATAATTAAATGGTCAAAAACTTGAAAATATACCCTCGCGGCATCCCCTTCCACCCCACGCGTTTCATCAAGATCCAAATCCCCGCGCAACCGATGCAAAGAAGCGGTCATCCGATCAACCCCATGGGATATGGCCTCTTTATCCACCTTATCGCCATGGTCCCTAAGGGTACGCAAGAGGAGATAACGACAATTACCAACCTTACCGATGACAAAAGACCTAGCCATACTTGCCGAGACAGCAAGATCATCAGCCAAACGATACTGAGTGCGACGTAGCAAAACATTCCCATTAACCGGGCCACGCACACTAGCCAAAAAGCGCCCATTTTCAGTAAGGAAACTCAGGGCCACATCTTTTTCCGCACAAAAACCCATTAAAAACGGACTGCATCCCACATTTCCAAAGCATACTATGCTATCCAGAGTATGTACCGGTATTCGCAGACAAACCTTCTTCTCCACCCGCACCGCAACGGTTTCCCCGTCTTTGGCCAAATAAGCGCCTTGGGTGGTAACAAACAACGTATTAAGATGTTTTTTCATAAGTCCAATATAGAATCAAAATAGTTACAAACACTCTCACCCGTCTTGCCAATCTTTGTGGGCAAACACAAAGACAGAAATGAACAACTCTTGCACTGTGCACCATACTCCGGGGGTGGCGTTTCTCCCTTGGACACCAAGTCATGGAGTAATTTTGCAGTTTCCTCAGTTGTAGTTCGAAGTTTCAAGTCAAACTCAACTTCAGTACGCCGCTTCTTAATGCCATAATAAAGCGCCCCTTTTTCAATTTTTACAGCAAGCATCTCCTCCAAACAAATTGCCTGGGCACAAAGCTGCACCAAATCAGAATTATCCTTCTTCGGCTTACCTCGCTTATATTCCACCGGAAATGGTTGCCACCCCCCATTATCTCTACGATAAAACTCCACCACATCTGCCCGTCCTGATAGTCCGAGCTTAAGGGTGCGAAGAGCAAGATCATACTCCAAACGAAGATCCCCACGTGATTCCAAGCCAGCGGTATGTACCCGTTCATGCAGTATACGCCCCTCGGCGGTAAACCGGTTTTCCTCCCACTGTTGCTCAATATGGATCAAAGCGCATTGGCGTTTACAAAACAGATAATGCTGCAAGGCGGATATCATTAAGAGATCGTCTTCCACATACATTGTCATCCACCTGATCCTATTATTCTGTTTTTATACATAATCTTGCCATCAAGTTACTAGGGCTGCAGAAAATATTAACTGCCTTAAGATTGTCTTAGATTTTTATTCGTAGCATTCCAGTCACCTACAAAGAAAACAGGATTATGGACTTATACCTTGCAAGGGTAGATTCTGGTTTTGCCGGGCACCCACAAGGGGTGCCCCTACAGCATAGCCGCCAGGCTAAGACTTCAAAGTGCGGAAATATGACAATAGATCAAGGCGAAACCGTTGAATAACATCACAATGTTTTTAAGTTTAGTGCGTTTATCATTTAGCCTTATATACCGAAATACTGCGGGCGTGCGTAGGGTGCGTTTTACGCACCATTAAAAAGGCCGGGCCCCGTACGCACCATTATCACTCATTTTCGTTTATCCATAAGGTTCGAAAACGGTGCATTAAATGCACCCTACCCAGCTGGAAACAATAGGCAAACAAGAACAATCTATGGAGCTACTTGTGGAATCGCTACTTATGGTAGCATCCCCCTGGCAGGAGGAGCTCTTTTATCAATAACCGTGGAAAATCAGCTGATTTAACCCTTAGCCTGACGGCTATGCTCCATACTGCACCTGCATGCGTTAAGGGCGACGGGACCTTTAGGCCTCCGGCGGGGTCCAGTTAAATATCAATCCCTTACCCAGCTTGCTTTATAAAGTATTTTCATTACCAGTTAAAAACAACGATGAACCAAGCTTTCCGCACACGCCGCTTAGCCCTAAATGGTAATTAATATACATTGAAACACAAGCAAGTCGCTAAGCATTATCCATGTTTTTGTACTTGTTGCGTAATTGGTACAATTACGCATTACTTCGCAAACTATTCGGTGCAAGCCTTGTACAATCAGCCTGTTACTTGTAAAAAAATATATTTTTAGTTCAACACTCCCTACTACTATATCTTTTTACCCCTACATACTTATTCTATCTTCTTGTAAATATCCCTAAGCTTGAGAAACATATACTACTTTACTTATAATACAATTTTTCGTTGCGTTTTAAGATTATTAGACCTTATAAGTTAAATGGAAGATAATAGTTAAATACAATACAATTATTTGAATACAAATAATGACTATTAGCTCTAACATTTTACTTTAATGCAGTTACCATGACCTACTGTAACATAGGGCTGTTTATCAATAACTTTCTTGTTAAAAAATCGCCCTTAATGTATGCTGTTATAAATGGAAACTTACAATAGCATACATTTTCTGAATTACTCTGTACGCTTTTCGCCATAACAAGAAAATAATATATTTGGCAATCTAAAAGAATATAAGCAAAAAATTTAGATTTACTTGTAAGCAGAAAAAGCATTAGGTACAAAGTAATCAGTTTGTAAAAATATATTAGCCCCTGCAACTTATATAGGAATATATATGATATCAGATCTTGATAATTACATTAATTATCTATTTGAAATATACGATGACCTCCGCAGTTCAGAACTTCAAGAAAAAAAAGATGATGCCACAAAAGAAAAGGTTGCAAAGGGTCTTAAGGAATCCTGCTTGATCCTGCAAGATATTCTGGGGAGTAATCTTCTGGACCAAATACAATTAACCTTGAAAGATGTGGAAGTTATTCGACTGTTAATAGAAAAAGGAACATTTGAAAATTTTATTAATAATTTTGAACGTAATTTTTTGGAACTTACTAAAATTAATCCATTGATTATAAATGAACTTTTAAAGGAAATTTTAGTTAGCATTAAATCGACAGAAACACCAAACCCTAAATGGAAAGAGAACTTTAGATTATTTACGAATACTGTTTGTGTGGAATCTCAAGAAGTAACGAATACAGCCAAACATATACCCCTTTTGCGACGTGTTTTACTTGCTACTGGGGGGGTATTGATTGCATATATAAATCTGGTCAAACTACCTGATGTAACTATTCCATCACCTGTAAAAGGAGTTTCAATGGCAGTCGGCATCTGGTGTATTAGCTTGGCAACAGAGGATATCTTTGATAAATTACTAAGGCAGAAAATAAAAACAGGTAAATACACTTATCATTAAAATTAAACTGGCCATTCTCACTCCAAAAAAATCTCAGCTCCCTTTATTTCGGCTCGTCGCTGTTTTGAGTGGGAAATGCCAAAAATCACTTTGCTGCGGCGATGTAGCTGGTTAGTCCTTGAGGATAAAGCCCCGCCGGAGGTTTCAACCCTCTCGCTTTCCCTTTCAATGCTATTCGTGACTCACTGTAAACAGGAGTTAACTAGTGTCAATTACACCCCAATGATTTCTAAATGGCTTCCCACTCAACATAGCGAGGAGCCTGCATAATTCAGCATGACGAAATAGGCTGTCTCGAAATTGATAATTGCTGAGACATAATGGACTCCAATAGCAATTCATTGTACGCGATTGGAAGGAAAAAAACTTCAACGGCAAGAGACGATAAAGAATGACTGTGAAATCAATTTGGAGAGAAAGGGGGTATAACATCCTCTAGAGAAACGCTATACCCCCTGCAAAAACAATCTTTAGGCGAAACAAAGCCCACAATCGGGGCATTCGGTTGAACTGGTGGAAAAGGTGATCCCGCAAGCTGGACAAACCGTATCCTCGGCATCGGCGTGGAAAACAGCATCCACATGGGTTATGTCGTGATCTTTAAGACCGGTGGAGTGCAAATGGTCCAAGGAGAATATGCGAGCAACAGCCTGCCCATCAGACTCCCGCACCTGAAGCACCACATCGGACCCGCCACATTTACTCCCACAGCCCTGGTCGTCTTTAACCAACAGGGAAGGAAACCCCTCCCGCTCCAGACGAGCCTGCCACTGCTTCATATCAAAAACCGTACCCTTTCGAATACCAACCACCTTGTCTTCAGCGGTAATAGCCCTGCTCCTTTCGTCCCGTTGTCGTCGCTGTTCCTCCTGCAACTCAAGGAGACGCGCCCCGCTGAGCAACTCAATATTACAAGCAGCGCAGTCATCCCTTTCCGGGATGTATTCATCACCACACTTAGGACAATACTTCAACTCTGGATCAATATATTTCGTCACCCTGATTCACCTTATAAAATATAACGACTGAGATCCACATCCGAAGCCACTTCTGCAAGCTGCTTACGGACATATTCTGCATTTACCACAAAACGATCACTATCAATATCAGAGGCATCAAAGGATATCTCATCAAGCACCCTTTCTATAACGGTATGAAGTCGACGCGCCCCAATATCTTCGGTGCGCTGATTTACCTCCACCGCCATCTTAGCCATTTCGCGAATGGCGTCCTCCTCAAATACCAAATCCACCCCCTCTGTTTCCATCAAGGCGGTGTATTGTTTAAGTAAGGCGCTCTGGGGTTCAGTGAGAATCCGAAAAAATTCATCCTCACCCAAAGCGTCCAGTTCCACCCGAATGGGGAACCGGCCTTGCAACTCCGGCACCAAGTCAGAGGGCTTTGCCAGATGAAACGCTCCGGAAGCAATAAACAAAATATGATCGGTGCGTACCGCACCATATTTGGTTGTAACCGTAGCTCCTTCCACAATAGGAAGGAGATCGCGCTGTACTCCTTCTCGAGATACTTCCGGTGATCCTGATCCAGAACCACCGCGGGATGCGACCTTATCGATTTCATCAATGAATATAATGCCGGTTTGTTCGGTACGACGAATGGCCTTTTCGGTAACCGTCTCCATATCCACCAAACGCTCCGCCTCTTCCTTCTGAAGTATCTCCAGAGCGTCCTTCACCTTGATCTTTCGATTTTGGGACTTTTTAGGAAATATTTTACTAAAAGCGTCCTGCAAGGAAGATTGCATATCCTCCATCCCAGAGGCAGAAAAAACCTCCACCATGGGCACTGGTTGTTGTTGGGACACCGACATTTCTACCTCTCGATCATCAAGCTTTCCGGCCCGCAACATTTCTCTAAACTTTTCCCTGGTATCGCTATCCCTGTTATTATCATCCTTTTTAAGCTCACAGGGCAGGTTAATAATATTTCCCTGATCCTGAGAAGACTCGCTCGGAGGCTGAGTAGACTGTGACACGGGACCTCCTGGCAAAAGAAGATCAAGCACTCTTTCCTCTGCCGCTTGCTTCCCCTTGCCCTGGACATTTTCCTGCTCTTCTTTCTGGACCATATTTATTGCAAGCTGGGTCAGATCCCGAATCATGGACTCAACATCACGGCCCACATAGCCCACTTCGGTAAATTTTGAAGCCTCTACCTTGATAAAAGGCGAATGAGCAAGAGTGGCTAACCGACGGGCGATCTCGGTTTTCCCCACCCCGGTGGGCCCGATCATAATAATATTCTTAGGGGCGATTTCCTCGCGTAACTCTGGGGCCACCTGTTGACGTCGCCAACGGTTTCGCAGAGCAATGGCCACTGAACGTTTTGCGGCCGCCTGACCGATGATAAAACGGTCCAATTCCCGAACCGTCTCCTTGGGGGTTTGTGAATTAAGCTCGTTCATATCTTTTCTATTATTATGTTATTATTAGTATATACACAAATGGATGATGCAATTTCCATGGAAGCAGCGGCAATAGCCTCCGCATCCAGATCCGAATGGGCCACCAAAGCAGAGGCGGCAGCCTGGGCATAGGGCCCGCCGGAACCAATGGCCAACACCCCATTATCCGATTCGATAACATCACCAGTGCCCGAAAGCAAAAGAGAATATTTCTCGTCCACTGCTATCAACATAGCCTCCAGGCGACGCAACATTTTATCGGTCCGCCAATCTTTAGCAAGCTCCACTGAAGCACGCATAAGATTGCCGTTAAATTGCTCAAGCTTCTGCTCCAATTTATCATACAGGGTAAAAGCATCGGCAGTGGAGCCGGCAAAACCGGTTATTACCTTGTCATTATAAAGTCGGCGTACTTTGCGTGCAGAATGCTTCACCACAGTAGCGCCAAGTGAAACCTGTCCATCACCTGCCAATACCACCTCGCCCTTATGACGAACGGCCAGTATAGTTGTTGATCTTATTTTTTTCATATAACAAAAGCCTCTTTTATTCAATAAGCCATTTAAGTTTAAATTAAGGCGGAAAAACAATAATTCGTTTATTTGTATCCGGTCACCGGGTAGTAAAAAAAAGTTCCATAACATCGAACTAGTAAGCGTTTACCAGTGCTGCGCACGTGGGCAAGCAGGCCGGTGAGCGATAGTTAATCCTATGTGAATCCGGTCTGATCGCGCGCAGGCGCAGTGTTGATGAACGCTTACGTTTATTTTCTATCCTTCTTCCTAGCTCCAGAGTGAGGATGGGCTCGATCATAAACCTTGGTGAGATGATCCATGTTTAAATGGGTATATTTCTGGGTGGTAGAAAGAGTTGCATGCCCCAAAAGTTCCTGCACAACCCGTAGATCAGCCCCCATCTCCAACATATGAGTGGCAAAAGAGTGCCGCAGACTGTGAGGAGTTACCGGATTAGCGATTCCTGCCCTTTCACCATAACCGCTAATTGCTCGTTCCACACTCCGCACGGAGAGCCTCGTCGACCGTTTACTTAAAAACAACGCATCACGATCAACCTTTCCTCCCCGACTCAAACCGGCCAAAATCAACTCATCCCGTTGGGGAAAGTATGCACGCAGAGCTTCTGTGGCGGCACGACCAAAGGGAATGAGCCTTTCCTTATTACCCTTGCCCTTCACCCTAACCATTTCCGTATCAAAATCAAGGTCAGTGATATCACAACTGGTTAATTCCGACACACGCATGCCGGTGGAATAGATCAATTCTATAATAGCCTGATCCCGTAACCCATATGGATCGCGCTCATCGGGCTCCTCAACAAGGGCGAACACCTCGTCCACCGTTAAAAAAACCGGGATATAATGTCCTGCCTTGGGTCCTGCCACCCCCAGCGATGGATCACGTTCTAAAATATGTTCCTTAACCAAATAACGAAAAAAAGTACGCAACGCGGAGATTTTACGTGCCACAGTTGCGCTAGAATTAGTTCCATGCAAGGACATAACAAAGGAGCTCACTGTTTGGGCGGAGATATCCTTTAAATCTTTTTTTTCTCCCAAAAAGGCTAAAAAAAATTTAAGGTCGCGACTATATCCGTCAACCGTATGATGAGAATATCCTTTTTCAACAGTGAGAAAGCTTATAAAATTGTTTAGTTGGCTGGCAGGCATAAAAGATACGTTGAAAGCTATTCTTATAATGTTTAATATAATTGGTTACACTTTTGATGTGTGTTACCTTATCCGCCAAACTTAAAGGCTGCAACCTTGTGATGGTCCACCGACATGGCAAAAAAAAATTTTGAAACCTCTCTCCAAAAACTCGAACAGATAACCGACGAGCTTGAAGAAGGTGAATTATCGTTAGAAGAAAGTCTCAAAAAATTCCAGGAAGGTATAAACCTGGTAAATTTCTGTAATTCAAAGCTGGATGAAGCCCGCACTAAAGTGGACTTACTGATCCAGCAAAACGACTCTCTCTCCACTGTCCCTTTTAACGAAGAAAAAAATGAACATTAAAAACTACCTCCTAGACCAACGCAAGCTCGTTGAGAGTGCATTGGAAAAATACATGCTTGAAGATGACTCTGTCTTCAGTCGCCATATCGAGGCTATGCGCTACAGCCTCTTCGCTGGAGGCAAACGGGTTAGACCTATTTTATGCCTCGCAGCGGCCCGCGCAATCAGTGATGACAAAATTAACATCGATACGGTTCTTCCCATAGCCTGCGCTCTAGAATGCATCCATACCTACTCCCTTATCCATGATGACCTCCCGGCCATGGATGATGATGAGCTACGCCGAGGCAAGCCCACCAACCACACCCTCTTCGGAGAAGCCCAAGCAATATTAGCAGGGGATGGTTTATTGACCCATGCCTTTGAAATACTCAGTGACTCGGCTTTCAGCAAAATACCCGATGCAGCCAGACTGCGAATCATTTTCACCATTGCCCAAGCCGCTGGCCCCCAAGGCATGGTTGGCGGACAATCACTTGATATTGAAAACGAAAAGCAAGAAATCACCTTCGAGACCCTACAAACCATCCATCGCTCAAAAACCGGGGCGCTTATAACCGGTTCCGTGCTCAGCGGAGCACTGGCTGCCGGTGCAAGCGAGGAACAACTTGAAAGTCTCACCCTTTATGGCAACAAAATTGGCCTTGCCTTTCAAATTGCGGATGATCTGCTCAACGTGGAATCCACCACCGAGCAACTTGGCAAGGCAGCGGGTAGCGATGCCGAGCGGGGCAAAGCAACCTACCCTGCTTTTTTCGGAATCGCTAAAACAAAAACAAAAGCAAACAATGTGGTAAGCGATGCTGTGGATGCGCTAAAGGGTTTTGGTCCCGAAGCAACCCCCCTGCGCGAACTTGCCAAATATATCGTAAACAGGACAAGATAGAAAGGCAAACAATGAACAATAAATCAAATGGCCACTATCCTTTGCTCAGCACCATAGACTCCCCTGATGATATTCGGCGTCTCACTCTTCCCCAATTAGACTCCCTGAGTGCAGAATTACGACAAAAAATCATCGAGACGGTTTCTCAAAACGGAGGCCATCTCGCACCATGCCTCGGCGTTGTGGAGCTGACTCTGGCTCTCCATTATGCATTCGACACCCCCAATGACAAACTTATTTGGGACGTGGGTCACCAAGCCTATGCCCATAAACTTATCACCGGACGGCGTGATAAATTTCATACCCTACGACAACAGGATGGTATCAGCGGCTTTCCCAAACGAAGCGAATCAGAATACGACGTAGTGGAAACCGGCCATAGCTCCACATCTATCTCTTATGGGCTTGGCCTGAGCGCCGGACAATATATCACAAACAACCGTTCCAAAGTAATCAGTGTCATCGGTGATGGCTCCATGACTGCGGGTTTGGCCTTTGAAGGGTTAAACCAAGCCGGCCATTTGGGTAAAGATCTCATCGTTATTCTCAACGATAACGAAATGTCAATTTCGCCCAACGTTGGCGCAATGTCTAGCTTTCTCAGCAAAAAGCTCACCGGCAAAACCGTCATTCGCATGAAACGGGAGCTAGAAGAACGACTTAAATCACTCTCTTCGGTTGGGGAAAATATCCTCTCAGTTCTCAGAAGAAGCGAAGAGTCCATTAAAGGTTTTTTCACTCCGGGTATGCTTTTCGAAGCCCTCAAGTTTGAATATATCGGGCCCATCCCTGGACATGACCTCGACTCTCTTATCGAAACCCTGCATAATGTAAAGGAAAACAGCCGCGGCCCGGTACTGATCCATGTTATCACCACCAAAGGGAAGGGATACGTTCCCGCCGAGAGTAACCCTGGCGATTACCATGGAGTTGGCCCCTTTGAGGTAGCCACCGGCAAACCCAAACCCTCTTCTGGACCACCCTCCTATACAAAAGTTTTCGGAGACACCCTATGCAAAATAGCCCGGTCAAATAAAAAAGTAGCCGCCATTACCGCTGCCATGCCTGCCGGAACTGGCTTATCCAAGTTTTCTGAACTTTATCCAGACCGATTCTTTGATGTGGGAATCGCTGAACAACACGCGGTAACCTTTGCCTCAGGCTTGGCAATGGAGGGTATTCGGCCTGTGGTGGCCATTTACTCCTCCTTTATGCAACGCTCCCTTGATCAAATCATCCATGACATGTGCCTCCCCAACCTTCCTGTAACACTGGCGCTTGACCGTGCTGGAGTGGTCGGAGACGACGGCCCCACTCATCACGGAGTCTTTGATTTAAGTTTTCTCCGTTTCATTCCCAATCTTACGGTGATGTCACCCAAGGACGAAAACGAACTACAACATATGCTTTTCACTGCTATTAACCATAATGGCCCCATGGCAATACGTTATCCCCGCGGCAGTGGCGAGGATATTTTACTTGATCCCTCATTGAAAAAATTAAAAATAGGCAAGGGAGAGTTATTACGAAATGGCAACGATGTACTCCTTTTACCGGTGGGGAATCGTGTTTATTCAGCCCTAGCAGCCGCCGAAGGGTTGGAGAAATTAGGAGTAAGTGCTGCTGTAATCAATCCACGCTTCATCAAACCACTGGATAATGAACTCATAGGCGATTGGGCTCAAAAAACGGGACGAGTAGTCACCATTGAAGACAATGTGAAAAAAGGAGGCTTCGGCTCCGCGGTCCTTCAAATGTTAGCCGAACTACACATCCGGGTGCCAGTTCGCTTACTGGGTTACGGCAATAAATTTGTAGAACATGCATCCCAAGAAGTCCTATGGAAAAACAGCGGGCTTGATACTCCTGGGATCATCAACGCTACCCTAGAAGTTATGCAACAATAATTTAAAATATGTAATTTTAATCCTTCACGGGTTACCCTCAAACACACAGAAACCTCTCAAACGTAAACCTTCGCCTAATCGTACACTTAACCCACTGAAGACCTAGAGCTTTCACTTACAAACCCGAGAACAAGTCCCAACTAGCTGCGTTAACGGCATAGATCTAAAACACCAGAGACCTTAAAAAATTTTTCTATGTATCAAATCAGTTAGCTGCTAAAATAGAAAAGGGCCACAACCATTTAAGGTTTGTAGCCCTTTTTTTATTACTCTACCATTTAAAAGAATTCGTAAGTTGTCACAGACACCCCATTTTTTACACAATTGCCCCTACCAGTATAAATGAGCTATAATAAGCAGCGGTAACTACATAAACCTAAGACTCCTGTGAGAGCTTAGTATCTTTTGGTATACATCAAATAATATAAATTATAATCCCTGTGGCCAGTACACAAACTCATCTAGGCCTTATAATAATCCTTATACCACTCCACAAACTTCTTTATGCCATCTTCAATGGAAGTATTCGGTTTAAAGCCGATGTCATGTACTAAATCATCCACATTCGCATAGGTCGCTGGCACATCCCCATCCTGAAGTGGCAAAAAATTCTTTTTAGCTTTTTTCCCGAGGCAATCTTCAAGTACCTCTATATAACGCATCAGTTTTTCTTTATTATTGTTTCCAATATTATAAATTCGATATGGACAATAACTGGTAGCCGGATCGGGAGAATTACCATCCCAATCTGGATTAGGCTGCGGCAGATGATCGATAACCCGAAAAACCCCTTCGACGATATCATCAATATAGGTGAAATCGCGTTCCATATTACCGTTATTAAAAACATCAATGGGTCGATCCTCCAAGATAGCCTTGGTAAACAAGAAAAGAGCCATATCCGGTCGCCCCCAAGGGCCGTATACCGTAAAAAATCGCAAACCGGTCACCGCCATCCCATATAAATGACTATAGGTATGGGCCATCAATTCATTAGCCTTTTTAGAGGCAGCATAAATGGAAACTGGATGATCAACGTTATTATGGACAGAAAATGGCATATTGGTATTGGCACCGTATACAGAGCTAGACGAAGCAAAAACCAAATGCTTAACCCCGCTATGTCGACATCCTTCCAATATATTAACAAAACCAACAAGATTAGTATCAACATAGGAATGGGGATTAATCAACGAATAACGCACACCGGCTTGAGCGGCTAGGTTAACTACACAATCAAAAGAGTGTTTTTCAAAAAGCTTAGCAACAGCCTCCCGATCCTCCATATTACAATTTACGTGCTCAAACCCATCATAGTCATGCAATTGGGCTAAACGCGCTTTTTTTAATTCAGGATCATAATAATCATTTAAGTTATCAAGACCGACAACCCGTCTGTTGTCAGCCAATAATTGTTTGGCTAAATGAGATCCTATAAAACCGGCAGCTCCGGTGATCAGTATATTTTTCATTCGTTCCCCAGAACTATATTAATCGTCAAAATCACCTTCCGGTCCTTTATCGGTATCCATCAAAGCAGCCCTTTGCCGTATGTCCTCTACCGTCCAATCTTCTTGAGCTTCTATTCGTCCGGTCTTGGAACCTACATCGTAAGAACCAGCTCGTAATATCTCCTGTACAGCATAATGAGCCGTATCTCCGGCATTAAACACTTCCGTCAAAAGAGTAAAGACGAAATCTTCCACCCGCCTGGTCATCCGTTCACGAATCCCTTTAGGCTGGCCCATTATTTTATTTTCAAAAATAATATTCAATTTTTTGTAGTCGCCGCCCTTCCATCCTTGCCCTTGGGCATAAACTGTTATCTCCGCCCACAACTCCTCGCTCATCCCTTCGCCTTGCACCTTAATGAAATTACCTTGTTCATCAAGTATGGCATTACCATAATCGTTAACTTCCAACCCCCAGGATATCATCTGCAGAGCGGTGGCCACATTGGCTTTGGTGGTTTTGGTATCAGCTGCTATGGCGCGCAGTCTCTCAGAACTGTTACCGGAAGTGCCATGCTGAGCACCAGATAACCCATATTTTGATAATCCTTCATGAATTTCAGCGGTAAGCTCCACCTTAATCCCCTGATCAGATGCCTCAATCCCATGGGTAGTCCCGTTATTAAGGGCTATCCAATCAGGAAAAACATCATGAGCATTCAAGCCCTGGATTAGAAAAAGGGCTTCCTCCAACGAAGATAGTCCAAATTTTCCTTTTATTTCACCAACTTCAGTTTCAAACCCAGCCCATGATGGAACATACCGGGCCAGATCCACACTGGCGAGCAAATTTTGATCATCAAGCATATGGGAAGCATCTATGGCGATGGATGTAATACCAGCTTCAAAAATACTGGGGATCTCCACCCGAGCATCGGCAAGATCGGCCTCTTTTTTAATTCCATAGTGATCGGCATGAATGGCCACCGGCACAGTAATCCCTAATTCATTACATACCGCGTCAACCTGGCGGGCCATATTCCAAAAATTGGTGGGACAGTAGGCCTTAACACCACCCTCGGAACGAGCGATTTCGATAATAACTGCAGCGTTGGCCCGTTGGGCAGCTCGGAGAGTACCACGAATAACGATATGACTCCGACCATTAGCCGCGATGGTCATAGCTTTTCCCTTAGCGAGCATGGCACGGTCAATTACTTTGCCACTCACCAACAAGGCACGTGAATTGGGAAATAATTCACGAATATTGGGGGGACGCCCTATCTCCAAAGCTTTTTCATAATCAGTATAATATGACATGATACTTCTCCTATTTATCTTACTATCTTTTGTATCCTCGTCAATAAAGCGACTAAGACCGTAACCACAAATGTCTTTCCTTCGGCCATCGCTTCACAATGCACTGCCCTATAACCAAAATAACCTATAAAAAGCAACCTAATATATTGTTTTGATTTCCACGAACGGTTTAACAATTACCATCTGCTACCCATTTTCCACCTCATCATTAAAACCGAGAAAGCTTTTTTTTCCAAAAACAACCACAGCTATAATACTCAACTCATAGAGTACCAGCAAAGGCACCGCCATAAGAAGCTGGTTAACCACATCTGGAGTAGGAGTGACAATAGCTGCTATAACAAAACATATGAGAATAGCGTATCTTCTGTTTTTCCGCAAGAAAGCAGGATTAACCATCCCCATCTTGGCCAAGAAAACCATAAAAACCGGAAGTTCAAAAACCACTCCAAAGGCAATAAATAAGCGTACGGCTAAAGAAAAATACTCATCCACAGCAGGCATAACCTCCAATACCTCATTGGAATAACCAACCAAAAATCGAAAAGCGGGAGGAAAGACTATTAAATAACCAAATGCAGCTCCGCTAAGAAAACAAATAGTCGAGATAATAGAAAAAGGCAGAGCGATTCTTTTTTCGTGCCCATACAATCCTGGGGCCACAAAACGCCAGATTTGGTAAAAAATCACCGGAGAGCTAATAAGCACCCCGCAAACCAAAGCTAATTTTAGATAAAAAAAAACCCTTCCTGATAAGCGGTAAAGATAAGTCCTTTCCCTTCCGGCAGCACTTGGGTAAGGGGCAGAAAAAACCACTCACTAATCGTTTGAATATAGTTATAAGCTATGGCAAAGCCTCCAGCTACCGCAACCAAAGAGATTACGAGACAGGAGCGCAATTCAGCGAGATGCTCAATTAAAGGTTGTTTTTCAGATTGACCGGACGGTTCCATTATTACCTCATAATGTTCAGAAAATTAACCATCCCCACTCGCTGTGGAGATCCAAAAGACCATACCAGGATTGAATTTAAAACGAAAGATGTTTAACGAGTCCATAAAGAAAATTTGTTCTGAACTCGTACCCGGTCACAGGGTATATAACTAACTAATTTAATACACAGCGAGACTGTAAACGATCACAGTTACCTGACCCCTGTAACATGCCACTCACCTTGCCATAGATTTCTTATATGACACTTTTCATCAGGAAAGCGAAAATCCTTTATGGATAATTATTAATTTCAACTTTTTCTAATAGATTCAATTCAATTTATAAAATCTCAATCTTATATGGCCTATCTATCTAATCGATGAACTGACAACGGGTACCCCCCTTCGATTAACAACCCACGGCTCTGCTCATCTCGCCGCTTATATTCCATGTCAAAACTCAACAGCTACTGTGCCTGTTTGCCTCATTTCCGCTTTCGTCACAGATGATCTCTACCAGGAAAACTACCTGAACATTATCTTTTGTCCTGTACTATTCATTAATCAAAGCAACAATCCATGCTTGCATATTCTCCAGATCGACCAACAAGCTCCAAAATAGGCCATGGTAATATTATGACAACTTTGATTAGCATTCAAAACTGATGCGTAGACATAAGAAAGGGAGAAATTCCCGGAAATATAGATAGATATGTTTTCACAAGTGATTCGAAGAATATATTTTTCGCATAACGTAAACGACATACCCCAAAGCCATAAACCAGGAACCTTATCTATACATGCAGACAGTCGCATGGAGTTAGTTCTCGTGACCATTTACTAACCGCCTATTTTCACCTATATGTTTGTGGCATACACCCAGGCTATAAAGCGAAATCTTGACATCTAAGGGTAATAATGCTAATCAGAGTGATTCATCAACTATTATGCTTGGACGATTATCGTAATCCCCTCCACGCTTAATATTTTATATTATCAACAACCTATAACGACAACACATTCCCAAGGAGGAACCCATGGCCCTTGATCCAACGAAACACGCGGACTGGGAGATAGCGGAAGAAGCTGAAAGCCGCATGAAGACCGTGTATGAGCTTGCAGAAAAGCTGGGCATGGAGAAAGAAGAGCTTCTCCCCCATGGCCACTATGTTGCCAAACTCGACTACCGCAAAATTCTCGGCCGGTTAGGAGACAAACCGGATGGAAAATATGTTGATGTAACCGCCATTTCCCCTACACCGCTTGGTGAGGGAAAATCCACCTGCGCCATGGGCTTGGTTCAAGGTTTGGGCAAAAGAAACAAATCGGTTATCGGTGCTATTCGCCAACCTTCCGGTGGCCCGACCATGAACATCAAGGGTAGTGCAGCCGGTGGTGGTTTAGCCCAATGTATTCCACTCACCCCATTCTCTCTCGGCCTAACCGGTGATATCAACGCCATCATGAACGCGCATAACCTGGGTATGGTCGCCTTGACCTCCAGAATGCAACATGAAGCCAATTACACCGACACGCAACTGGCCCAAAGAAATCTCAAACGGTTGGATATCCATCCTAAAAAAGTAGAATTTGGTTGGATTATTGATTATTGCGCCCAATCCCTGCGTAATATCACCATCGGCATGGGCGGCAAGATGGACGGTTTCACCATGCAGTCCAAATTTGCCATCGCAGTTAGCTCTGAGCTCATGGCCATCTTGTCCATTGCCACCGACTTAAAAGATATGCGTGAGCGTATCGGTAAGATCGTTGTTGCCTATGACAAGCAAGATCGTCCGATCACCACCGCCGACCTCGAAGTAGACGGCGCGATGACCGCATGGATGGTTGAAGCTTTGAACCCCAACTTGATGCAGACCCTGGAAGGTCAACCGGTAGTAGTACACGCCGGACCTTTTGCCAATATCGCCATTGGTCAGTCATCAGTTATTGCCGATCGTGTTGGCCTCAAACTTGCTGACTACAACGTTACCGAGTCTGGTTTCGGTGCTGATATCGGTTTTGAGAAATTCTGGAACCTCAAGTGTCGCTACTCCGGCCTCAAACCTAACTGTGCTGTTGTTGTTGCCACTATCCGTGCCCTTAAATGTCACGGCGGCGCACCAATTCCTGTACCAGGCAAACCAATGCCAGAAGAGTACGGTAAAGAAAACGTCGGTTGGGTTGAAGGTGGTTGTGAAAACCTCATTCACCACATTGAGACCGTTAAAAAAGCGGGTATCAATCCAGTTGTTTGTATCAACGCCTTCTACACCGATACCGACAACGAGATCAAAGCCGTTCGTAGATTGTGTGAAGCTGCCGGTGCACGTGTTGCCCTGTCCCGTCATTGGGAACACGGTGGCGACGGTGCTCTGGAATTCGCCGATGCGGTTGTTGACGCCTGTGAAGAGCCCAACGACTTCAAATTCCTCTACGATCTCGACACCCCGCTCTCTAAGCGTATCGAGCTCATCGTTAAAGAGGTTTACGGTGGCGAAGGTGTATCCTACAGCCCCGAGGCAGCAGCCAAGCTAAAACGCATTGAAGCTGATCCGGAAATGAAGGAAATGGGTACCTGTATGGTAAAAACCCATCTCTCTCTCTCCCATGACCCAAGCCTCAAAGGTACTCCTAAAGGCTGGACCTTGCCAGTTCGCGATATCCTCACCTACAAAGGTGCCGGATTCGTTGTACCTGTTGCAGGGGCAATCAGCTTGATGCCTGGTACTGCTTCTGATCCCGCTTATCGTCGTATCGACGTTGATGTGGACACCGGTAAAGTAAAAGGTGTTTTCTAGTAGCACTTTTTATAACCAGTAAAAAAGGACCGGGATTTTTTCTCGGTCCTTTTTTTTTAACCCTCTTATTTATAAATTTTCTTTCATATACCTCTCAACATTCAATACATTCCATCTATTCCAAGTTAAAATTTTTAACCAACATCAATTGGTTTCTAATCATTTTTTTATTGTCATCCAACCATCCAAGAGCTATACATTTATGAGTATCAAGTGGCGGATAGAATCCACCCTTACTTATCCCTCATCAAATTAGGTGAAGTGTCTCTATGCCAGCTCCAACTTCTCAAAAAAAACGCCCCGCCCCTAGTAAAGCCGGAATGAAACGCACGGTCAAAGACCAGTCCGGTGCCGGTAAAATCAAAATCGGCGAACTTTTATCAAAGGCCGGATACATTACCGCCTCTCAATTTGAATCTGCAAAAACCATTTTAAAAAAATCTGATAAGTTAATGAGCCAAATCCTTCTTGCCCAAGGATATATTGAAGAAGAGACAGTCCCCAACTTCTTGAATAGAATGCACAACTACCGGGCAATTGACATTTCCCAGGAAGCTCCCAGTGGTGATGCCATCAAGTTACTTCCCTTTGAAATTGCTAAACAATACATGGCGTTCCCTCTCCGCCTTGCCGGTAAAACATTTCAAATTACCATGGTCGAGCCCACCGACGATATCGCCCTTGAAGAGTTACAAAACAAACTAGGCAAATCACTCACTGCGTGTGTTTCTACCGAAAAAGATATCATCGAAGCCTACCGAGCCTACTATCAAATCAGCGATGAGGAATATGCAAACCTCAAGGGCGGTGCTACAGAAGAAGAAGAGGAAGAACAGGTCACTCAAGTCTCCGATTTCGGTGCCCTGGTATCCGATGCCGCCGATGACTTTGAGATCGACAGTGGAGATCAAGAGGAATCATATGATCAATTCTCCGCCTCTGATGCACCAATCATTAAACTTGTAAACGGTATCCTTGTTAAAGCAGTTCAAGATGGAGTCAGTGATATCCATATTGAGCCCTTTGAAAAAACCATGCAGGTTCGCTATCGTAAAGATGGTTCTCTATTTAAATCAATGAACTTGCCGCTGACCATTAAAAATGCCTTGGTCGCCCGCATGAAAATTCTGGCTGATCTTAACATCACTGAACGAAGGGTTCCCCAGGATGGTCGTATCAGAATACGTCTGGGAAGAAACAAGGCTGTTGACTTTCGTGTTTCCACCCTTCCCCTACTCCATGGCGAAGGTATAGTTCTTCGTATTTTAGATAAATCCTCCCTTAATGTTGATTTGACCAAACTCGGGTTTGAACCAGAAGTTTATGCCCAGCTCAAACGGTGCCTTGACCAACCCCAGGGACTGCTACTAGTAACCGGCCCCACCGGTTCCGGTAAAACAGTTACCCTTTACTCCGCTCTCAACTCCCTCAACAAGGAGGATATTAAAATCCTCACCGCCGAGGATCCAGTGGAGTTTAACTTTAAAGGCATTAATCAGGTTAACGTTAATACCGAAGTAGGTATGACCTTTCCCGCCGCACTCAAAGCCTTCTTACGCCAAGATCCAGATATCATCATGGTTGGTGAGATTCGGGATATCTCCACGGCGGAAATTGCGATGAAAGCTGCTATGACCGGTCACTTGGTTTTTAGTACTCTACATACCAATGATACTCCCTCAACTGTCGGCCGTATGGTGGATATTGGCATCCCCCCCTATCTGCTCGCCTCTGCACTCACCATGATATTAGCCCAGCGTCTTGGCAGACGATTATGTAAATGTAAGATTCCCAAGCAATATAGTAGAGAATACCTACTCGCCGCCGGTTTTAACGAAGAAGAACTTGAAGAAGAAATGGAACTATTTGGTCCTAAAGGTTGCTCTATATGTAATGGCCTTGGATATAAAGGACGAGTCGGTTTCTTTGAACTCATGGTGGTCAACAATGAAGTGGGTCAAGCTATTAACGCTGGGGTTCCAGAAGAACAACTGCGTAAAGTTGCCCTTGCATCCGGCATGGTTGATCTACGCCATGCAGGTCTAAGAAAGGCTAAGCAAGGAGTTACCAGCGTTGAAGAAGTAATTAAACGCACAACAATCCATGAAGAAAGTTTACCCGCTTATTTAATTAATCCCGAACTAGAAGAATATCAAGATGGTGATGTCATTATCGGCGAAGGGAACAAAGATAAGGATTTTTTCAAACTTGTTCGCGGAAGGGTGGCTGTTCTAAAAGGTGGTAAAAAAATAGCCGAAATCACCGAACCAGGTGAATATTTTGGCGAAATGTCCGTCATTTCCGGGGAAGCTCGTTTTGCTAGTATCGTATCATCCGGACGCTGCACCATAAGAAGATTCCCTGGCGATAAGCTTATGGAACTTATTGAAAATTATCCAGATGTTTCTAAACATCTCTTTAAAACCATCGTCAGTCGCTTGCAAAAAACTGACCGTATCGTAGTCAAGCTGGCAGAGGGCAACAAACCTCGCCCAGCTCCGGTACGACGCATGCCGACATCATAATTTCCCTTTTGCACATCAACTAGTTAATTAGCAATACCCGACTATCTTCGGAAACTAATCTTTGAAACAAACTCCCTTTCCTCTTGATTAGTTTCCTTTTTTAGTTTTAACCCGACAGTATATTAATTTTATAAAAAAACGATAGCATGGCCCAAAAAGTATCATTAAAAATAGCCGCTTACTTTGACACTCGGCCCGGCCATGCCAAGCAAACCCTCGGTCTTCTTGGTGCCCTAGAGGAACTCACCCCTGTTGAAACTATTCGTATTGATCTACCCCATCAATCATTATTCAAAGAGCTAATCTCTTGGCTCCGTTTTTACCTCTTACCCAAAAGCAAACATATACAGGGAAGCTCAAAAGTTGATTTAATCATAGGTACCGGTTCACGCACCCATATCCCCATGCTAACTCATGGAAGAGCCCTAGGCATACCAACAGTTACCTGTATGACCCCCACTCTGGCATTACGCAATCACTTCTCCCTTTGTTGCGTACCCAGACATGACCAAACAGCAGCGGCACCTCATATTTTCCCCACCAACGGGCCTCCTAATCCCTGTCGCTCAAGAAATAAACATGATCCCCACCGAGGGCTTATCCTCATTGGCGGCAAAGACCAAAAAAGTCATCATTGGGATACCCAATCATTATTAGTTGACATTGGTGTGTTGATCGACGAAGACAACTCCTTAGAATGGACAATTTCCTCTTCACCACGCACTCCAGAGGAAACCAATAACGGCCTCCAACAACTGGCATCCCACAGGGCCAATGTTACATTCATTCGGTTTGAGGAAACCAAACCAGGATGGATAGAAAAAGAATATGACCGTAATGCAATGGTATGGGTTAGCGCAGATTCCATGTCAATGGTCTTCGAATCTTTATCTGCCGGCTGTAAAGTCGGCCTATTACCTATAAAATGGAAGAGAACTGATTGTAAATTTCAGCGCTGCGAAAAATACTTACGAACTCACGGATATGTCATTTCCCTCACCGATTGGCGAGGCGGAAAAACCAAATGGCCTTCCTTTGAACCACTCAATGAAGCTATGCGCTGTGCTGAGGAGATATTGAAAAGATGGTGGCCGGAACGCTTACAGTAGTCCAACTTTTACCTGAACTTGATGAAGGCGGGGTTGAAAACGAAACCCTTGAACTCGGCTCATACCTGACTGCACATGGTTATAAATCCATTGTTATCTCAGGTGGAGGGAGATTAGTCCCAAAACTAGAACAGGGTGGAAGCAAACACATCACTTGGCCCCATATCGGTGAAAAGAGTCCTCGTTGCCTGCAATACATCATGCAACTACGATCTTTGCTACTCAAAGAAAAAGTCGACATCCTCCATCTGCGCTCTCGATTACCCGCCTGGATAGGCTATCTTGCTTGGATGTCCCTACCAAAGTCCAAACGTCCAGGTCTAATCACCTCTTTCCACGGCTTTTACTCGGTAAACTGCTATTCCACTATTATGACCAAAGGCCAGAGGGTCATTGCCGTCTCCAACAATATTAAAGAACATATTTTAGAAAACTACCCCATTGGCGGCTGGAAAATTCACGTCATCCATGGAGGATTCGATGCCCATACTTTTAACCCTGATAAGGTAGAGTTTTCACGAATCACTGCCCTGCGTGACAAATGGAATCTGCACGGTTCCGAACCTATCATTATTCTTCCGGGACGTTTAAGCGCATGGAAGGGACAAGATGTTTTTATCAGCGCCCTGAACAAGATTCGCCACCTACCATTTACCGCACTATGCGTTGGAAATCTTGCGGAAAATACCTCCTTCGTTCAAAAGCTTTCGTCCAAAATTAAACAATATAACCTGGAAGACCGGGTTAAGTTGGTCGGCCATTGCTCCGACATGCCGGCAGCCATGATGCTATCTGATATCGTGGTATCAGCCTCTTCCACCCAACCAGAAGCCTTTGGAAAGGTAGCCATTGAGGCCATGGCTATGGGAAAACCAGTCATTGCCACTCGCCATGGCGGAAGCCTGGAAACTGTTCAAGACGGCATCTCCGGCTGGCTTGTAGAGCCCTCCAACTCGACCCACATGGCTCAAGCATTAGAAGATGCCTTGAGCGACAGTGAAAAGCTGTGCAATATGGGTAAAAACGGACAGCAGAGGGTAAATAACCTCTTCACATCATGTACAATGTGTGTAAAGACCGTTGATCTCTACCACTCTCTCCTACTTGAAAATGCAGGTAGAGAACCAACAGAGAAAAACCTCACCGTTGTCCAAATGCTTCCAGAACTTGAAGGAGGCGGAGTTGAGAGGGGAACCTTAGAAATGGGCCGCTATCTCACCGAAAAAGGCAACAGTTCTCTGGTTATTTCTGGCGGAGGTCGAATGGTTAATCAACTGATCCAGGAAAAAAGCAGACATATTTTTTGGAAAGTCGGAGCTAAATCTCCCCGTAGCCTTCTCTACATCTTTCCCCTGCGAAAGCTTCTGGTAAGAGAAAAAGTTGATATTCTTCATTTGCGATCCCGGATGCCTGCCTGGATCGGATACTTGGCCTGGAAATCCCTTCCTCCAAAAAAACGTCCGGTCCTTATTACGACCTTCCATGGTTTTTATTCCATAAACGGCTACAGTGCCATTATGACCAAAGGTCAAAAGATTATTGCTGTATCAGAAGCCATTGCTCAACATATAAGAGACAATTACCATGAAAAAGACAAACTCGTTTTAATTTACCGAGGCATCGACCAACGTCTTTTCAATCCTGACAATGTGAACACCAAACGCCTAAACGAATTAGCAGAACTTTGGAACATTGAACGCACCATACCCATTATTATGCTTCCCGGCAGATTGACTCGACTCAAAGGGCAGCATATTTTCATAAAAAGTCTCGCTTTACTCAAAGACATCCCCTTTCAGGCCGTATTAGTTGGAGACACCAATGACAATCCCGGATACACTAAAGAACTCAAATCCATCGTTTCCGGCTTCGGCTTAACCGATAAAGTAAAATTTGTCGGTCACTGCCTGGATATGCCAGCTGCCCTTATGCTTTCCGATATAGTAATTTCCGCAACCTCTACCGAACCAGAAGCCTTTGGAAGAACCACTGCAGAAGCAATGGCCATGGGGAAACCAGTGATTGCAACAGCACATGGCGGTAGTCTGGAAACTGTTATAGATGGAACAACGGGCTGGCTCGTACCACCATCAAACCCTGAGGCTATGGGCCAAGCATTACAAGATGCACTTTCCGACCCAGAACGAAGAAAAACCTTTGGTCAAAATGGACGAGAGCGGGTACAAAAATATTTTACATTACAAACGATGTGCGATAAAACGTTACGCACTTATGAACAACTGGTCACAGAGCCTAACACAAAATAGTCTTATTTTTTTAAACAATTATCTATATAGTTACATGACACCAACCATACCAATATCATGGGGTGAACTTTTTGATAAAATCACCATTTTAGAAATCAAGTCAGCCCGCATAAATGACAATAAAAAACAATCCAATATTCTCAAAGAACTAAGTAAACTCAACGAGGTGGTCGCCCAATCTGGATATACAGCCTCTCCTACCACTGAAGAGGCTATACAGCACCTCAAAGAGGTTAACGAAGATCTATGGTCCATTGAAGACGACATCAGAGAGTGTGAACGACAAAAGAAATTTGATGCCCCATTTATAAAACTAGCCCGCTCTGTTTATATAACCAATGATAAGCGGTCTAATTTAAAACTACGAATAAATATGTTACTTGGTTCTGAATTGCTTGAGGAAAAGTCTTATCAAGACTATTAACGATTACTCATAACCTAACCTACATCAGCGAGAGAGCATACCCTGGTGCAAAATAAAATCCTCATTATCAAGCTCAGTGCTTTCGGCGATATAATTCAATCATTTGGAGCAATTGAAGACTTAAAAAACCATCATCAAAATGATGAAATCATTGTGATGACCACCCCACCCTATGAGAAACTTTTTCGTCGTTGCCCCTGGGTAGATTCAGTTATCATAGATCCACGCGCTCCCCGTTGGCGACTGGATAAAATGCGCACCCTACAAAAAAAAGTGTTCGAACTCAAACCTGATCTCGTATATGACCTCCAACGAGTTGGCCGAACACGCTT